>JANXYV010000167.1 GCA_025355875.1 Prolixibacteraceae bacterium
AATGCTGGCATCATCAAACGCATTCCGATGATGGAAATGGAAGTATCCGATTTTGAACAGATTTTAAAGATAGATCTGGTCGCTCCTTTCATTGTTTCGAAATACGTTGCCAAGCGAATGATAGAAAGAAAATCAGGAGGAAAAATCATCAACATGTGTTCGATGATGAGCGAGCTGGGGCGCAGCACGGTCGCTGCCTACGCAGCAGCCAAAGGTGGCTTAAAAATGCTGACCAAAAGCCAGGCTACCGAATGGGCAAAATACAACATTCAGTCGAACGGCATTGGCCCGGGTTATTTTGCTACCGCGCAAACCGCTGCAATCCGAGAGAACGGCCATCCTTTCAACGATTTTATTATCAACCGCACACCGGCAGCACGCTGGGGCGAACCGGAAGATCTGGCAGGTGCCGTGGTTTTCCTGGCTTCAAAAGCTTCTGATTTTGTCAATGGTCACATTCTGTATGTGGATGGCGGAATTTTGGCCACCTTAGGCAAGGCTGAAAATGAAGAATATTAAATCGATCAAATCATGAAGAAAATAGTCACATTCGGTGAAATCATGCTTCGACTGGCTACTCCAGATTATCAACGATTTTCGCAGGCAAGCAGCCTGAATGCCACTTTTGGAGGTGGCGAAGCCAATGTCGCGGTTAGTCTGGCTAATTTTGGTTTCGATGCCGAATTTTTAAGCCGGCTTCCTGAAAACGATCTGGCTCGGGCTTGTATCATGGATTTGCACAAACACGGTGTGAGTACCGAAAACATGCTGCTTGGAGGTGAACGGATCGGCATCTATTTCCTCGAAACAGGGGGCCGTCGCACGTTCAAGTAAGGTAATTTACGACCGCGCCCATTCTTCCATTTCAGAAATTCAGCCCGGAATGGTGAACTGGGAAAAGGTGTTCGAAAATACACAATGGTTTCACTGGACAGGAATCACTCCTGCCATTTCGCAAAGCGCTGCCGATACGTTGAAAGAAGCAATTGCCACAGCCAACCGGATGGGAATTACAGTTTCTACTGATCTCAACTTCAGGAAAAACCTTTGGAAATACGGCAAAAAAGCTTCGGAAGTAATGCCTGAACTGGTTTCAGGCTGTGATATTATTTTAGGCAATGAAGAAGACGCCGACATGGTATTCGAAATCAAGCCTGAAGGCATTGATGTTTCGGGCGGACATATTGAAGCAACTGCCTATCAATCGGTCTGTGAACAAATGACGACCCGGTTTCCGCGTGCAAAAAAGGTAATTGTTACCCTTCGCGGCTCGATCAATGCCAGTCACAATAGCTGGTCGGGCGTTTTGTGGGACGGCATACAACTTCTGAAAGCTCCGGACTACGACATTACACACATTGTTGATCGGGTCGGCGGCGGTGACAGTTTCATGGCTGGACTGATCTATGGATTGGTTACATTTCCGGAGGATGACCAGAAAGCATTGAACTTTGCCGTTGCGGCTTCGTGCCTGAAACACACCATTCACGGCGATTACAATTTAGTAACCGTTGCTGAAGTTGAAACCTTGATGAAAGGAGATGGTTCGGGAAGGGTTTCGAGGTAATTGGCCTCCCCCAACCCCTCCAATAGAGGGGTGCAAAGTCCCTGATAATCTAAATATTGCTTGTTAAATATTGAGACTTTGAAAATATCCAATACTGAATATCCAAAAACCAAAATGTAGAATAAACACAGGACTTGTAACCCGAAACCCTCAACAATTAAAAAGTTATGGCAAAATATACCCGAATACAAGTTGCTTTAACCATGCAGGAAACAGGCATGGTTCCGGTGTTTTACAATTCCGATTTATCGGTTTGCAGGAATGTATTGAAAGCCTGCTACGATGGCGGTGTCCGTGTTTTTGAATTTACCAACCGAGGCGATTTTGCGCACGAAATTTTCGCTGAATTGAATAAATACGCGATCAAAGAATTGCCCGGAATGATTTTGGGGATTGGCTCGGTCGTCGATGCCGGAACTGCTTCGCTATACATTCAGTTGGGAACTAATTTTGTGGTATCACCTGTACTGAAAGAAGATATGGCCAAAGTCTGCAACCGTCGTAAAATTTTTTGGTCGCCAGGCTGTGGTTCGCTGAACGACATCAGTTTTGCTGAAGAACTGGGAGCAGAAGTGGTGAAAATCTTCCCTGCCGAACAGGTTGGCGGACCTAAATTTGTTGAAAATATCAAAGGTCCCTGTCCCTGGACAAGTATCATGCCCACCGGAGGCGTTGAACCCACCGAAGAAAACCTATCCAAATGGTTTAAGGCAGGAGTTATATGCGTTGGAATGGGCTCTCAGCTATTTACAAAAGACCTGATTGCAAATGGAAAATGGGACGAGCTGACTCTAAAAGTTCAGGAAACCATGGAGATAATACGGAAGCTGAAATCCTGACAATCGCTATTCATTGCAATTATCTGATGGCGTTTGCGCTGTTTGAACAGGGAAATCGCTTTTTAATAAAGCCGGATTGTGTGTGAATTGAAAACATTTTGTAATCTTTATGATTAATTGTAGAATTAACCTTAAAAAATGTGCGAAACTTTGATGAATTTACTTCAGATAAAATTAAGTAAAGTATAAATTAAAATTCAACGTTAAATTTAAATACCTATTGGTGATGAATAATAATTATCTCTATCCATTATTCAGCTAACAACTAAACCACTTTATCCCATTGTTCATCCTCCAGCTTACTCTGGAATTGTGACGGGGTTACGCCTTTGATCTTTTTAAACTGTTTGTTGAAATTTGAGATATTTTCGAAACCTGAGCTATAGGCGATTTGGGCAATGGTCATGCCATCATCGGTAAGCAACTTGCAGGCATAACCAACCCTGGTGTTCAGAAGATACTCTTTAAAAGTCATGCGGAAAGTCTTTTTAAATGCCATACAAAAAGCAGTGTTCGACATATTGGTAATCTGAAGTAACTCATTGATATTTATTTCTCTGTTAAAATTCTGATGGATATATTCTCCCGCTTTTTGTACCGGTTGATTGGATTTAAAAAACAAGGTTCCTATAAAACCTGGGCTTGATAAAGGCTGATAGTTATGAGTTTTGGCCAGTAATTTGAAAATTTCAATCAGCGAATAAAGTTTCTCGATACTATCGCCTTTATAACTTTTAAGCATAATGTCAATAATTTGCTTCTTGGTTTCTCCATAAAACCTGATTCCCCTGTTCGAATCTTTCAGAAGTTTATTAAGTATATAATTTTCAGGCATTTCGAAAAATCTTTGCCCTAAAAAGTCATATAAAAACTGGTAAACGATGCCTTCGCCCTGAAATCCATTTTGATGCTCGTAATACTCCCTATCACAAAGCCATTCATGAGGTAAGTTTGGTCCGACTAACACCAAATCGTTTTTTCTAAAGCGGTCGATATGATCACCAACGATTCGTTTCCCTCTCCCTTTTAGAATCAAAACAAGTTCAAATTCCTCGTGGTAATGGTATCTTGAGAACGGATTTGTTTCGTGATAAACTATAAATGATTTATCGGCTTCCTGCATTAATCTGATATTTTCTAATTTCATGGCTTTCCTGGTATTTTCTGATCAATATATAATTGCCTGCAAATCAACACGTCGAAAAAAAAAACAATTGGTTGTTATTGAATATTTTTAAAGTTAGATATTTTTTGAATCAATCTGCCTGACATGAAAGATAAAATTGACCATTCCCCTTTTTCAGTTTTCAAAATTGAATAAAAGGCTTGGTTGTCCGTCGTTTAAATATGTATCCGTTTTCGGAAAGAAAGCACTTGTTGTTATATTAGCCACTGAGGCTATTCTTACCTTACTGATTTTGTTATCCACGAAATTGGATAGTATCAACATTAAGTACAAAAGCATTACAATTGTTTTGTCGGGAAAACATACTTTTGAATATTTGTTGATTAAATAAACCTGATACCCAATGAAATTTAAAGGATTTGAAGTGAACTTTCCACGTTATTTTGTTGTCGCCGAACTTATTCTATTGTTTTGCAGTATTGTACAAAGTTCATTGGGAGCGACCATTTCCGGTGATTTCTATGTCAGCAGGGATTTTACCAAAACGGATATATTTACTGGTGGTTGCGAAGGTCCTGCGGTTGATTCAAAGGGAAATCTTTATGCAGTTAACCTCACAAATAACGGAACCATAGCAATAATCGATACAGCTGGAAATGCAAGAATTTTTGCCACTCTACACTCGGGTAATATTGGTAATGGAATCCGGTTCGATCGGTTCGATAATATGTATATTGCTGAATATGTGGGTCATAATATATTTATTATTCCTTCAGGAAAAACTAAGGCAGAACTTTATTGTCACCAGTCGGCCTTCAACCAGCCCAACGATTTGGCTATCATGTCGAATGGGATACTTTTTGCCAGCGACCCCAATTGGGCAGCTCAAACAGGAAAACTCTGGAGGATTGGCGCAGATAAAATCGCCGTATTACTTGACGAAAACCTGGGTACAACCAATGGCATTGAAGTTAGTCCAGACGAAAAACATTTATACGTAAACGAATCGGCCCAATTAGCAATTTGGAGATTTGACCTGAACGAAAAGGGCGAAATCAGCCACAAAACACTGTTCACCTCATTCGTCGATTTTGGGCTTGATGGAATGCGGTGCGATATAGATGGTAATCTTTATGTTACGAGATATGGGAAAGGCACAGTGGCTATTATTTCGCCTGAAGGAAAACTGCTACGCGAGGTAATGCTCACTGGCAAGGATGTTTCAAACATCGCATTTGGCGGTATCGACGGCCGCAGCTGTTTTGTAACTATGGCCGATCGCAAAATGATAGAAACCTTTCGGACCGAAACGCCCGGACGGGAATGGAACCTCAGTCGTCCTACAAGTGCAACGCCGCTAATTTCGCCTGAAAACAAGATGAAGATTTTTCCCAACCCGGCCAGTTCTAAATTCAAAATTTCGAAAATAAGTCCCGATTCAAACATTCAGGTAACTGATATTTCAGGACATGTTTTACTTCAGTTTAAAAGCAATTCGGAAGAGGAAATTTTAGATGTAAGCGATTGGAAAAAAGGACTATACATGGTCAGTATTCGTTCAAAAAACAATTGCGAATCGCTTAAATGGATAAAGAATTAAAATTGATTCAAACCATCAGCAACATGAAAAAAAAGTGGTCAAGCCCATCGGCTATTCAATGTGATGTATTTCGCACAAAAAATTTGCTTCTTTTATTAGGTATTCTCCTTTGCACAGGCTTCATACAGGCACAGCAACCTGTTGTACCCGGCGAAATGGTCACCATTCCTGAAGGGAGTTTTATCATGGGCAATAATAATGGCGATTGGATGGAAAAACCTGAACATTCAGTTTATTTGCCAACTTACAAAATCGGGAAATATGAAGTAACCCGCGGCGAATACCGAAAGTTTATGGAGGCTGGCGGATACAGCCAACGCGAATACTGGTCGGAGGCCGGATGGAAATGGAAAGAAAGCAATGAGATTGTTTACGCCGGAATGTATGGCAGCGTTCAAAAGCAGGAACGGCCAAAAAATTTGGGCAAAAGAATTGAACCAGCCTACTGGGCGGCAGAACAGGAATGGATCGGGCATGGATACAAACATCCGCGGTTCATACAAACAGATAATCACCCGGTGGTTGGCGTAACTTATTTCGAAGCGGAAGCATACTGCAAATGGGCTGGATTTAGGTTGCCCACCGAAGCCGAATACGAAAAAGCCGCCCGATGGACCGGCAAACATTCGAATATCTGGCCTTGGGGCGACGTTTGGAAACCGGAATTTAGCAATAACCCATTTGACCATAATAAAGCCGGTGGAGGTTACAAAGTCAATCAAAGCGCGCCGGTTGGAAGTTATCCCGAAGGCGCCAGCCCGTATGGTTGTATGGATATGGTTGGCAATGCCTATGAATGGTGTGGCGATTGGGCAAAATCGTATCCGGGTTGCGAAAAAGAGTTTGACTACACCGGACTTTACCACATTGTAAAAGGCGGTTGCTGGGACGACCCGAAGGCCAACACCACCTTCCGAAATTGGTATCTGCCGCCTGAAAGTGCCGGAGTTGGCCCGGGCGATTCAGATATAATTGGATTTCGGGTTGCCAAATAAAAGAATTCTAATCAAACTTTATACAATGGAAATTCACAGATTCAATGCCGGTGCAGCCAAAGTCGATATCACTCCTCCGATGGGTACTATCCTCGGAGTTGATTATGTACCGCATTACGCCCGGTTCATTCACGAT
This sequence comes from Prolixibacteraceae bacterium, assembly GCA_025355875.1. Classification (GTDB taxonomy): domain Bacteria; phylum Bacteroidota; class Bacteroidia; order Bacteroidales; family Prolixibacteraceae; genus Aquipluma. The sequence goes on from JANXYV010000167.1 coordinate 6,264, forward strand.
CCCCTTTTCGTTAAAACGTTGGTATTTGGTACCGAAAAGCTGGTAATAGCAATTATTATCGTCGATATTTGCATTATGGGGACCGATTTTATGGATGATGTTAAAAGCCAGATTCACCGGCAAACCGGCATCTCTCCTGAAAATATACTGCTTGCAAGTAATCACGACCATGCAGCCGCGAATGTGGTCGGTTTGCTTGGAGGAGCTGTTGATATCGATTACCGGAGAAAACTTCCCGGATGGATTGTTCAGTCGGTTCAGGAAGCGCTGCGAAAATTACGACCAGCCAAAATTGCTTCCGGTTCGGTTGATGTTCCGGAATTTGTACTTTGCCGGAGGTACCTGATGAAGCCTGATTACGAGGCAAAAAACCCGGTTACCCATCAAAACGATCGGGTGAAAACAAACCCTTTTGGGGCTGAACATCTGATTGTTGGACCTGTTGGAACTCCCGATCCGGGATTAAGTTTTCTGGCAATAAAAGGATTGGATGAACGGTGGATTGCCGTACTTGGAAATTACTCGTTGCACTACGTGGCCGACTGGCACGATGATTCGGTAACCGGTGATTATTTTGGAGAGTTTTCGCGGAGGATTCAGGAAAATCTGGGAGCAGAAAATGATTTTGTGGGCATCATGAGCAACGGCACCAGCGGCGATGTCAATATCTGGGATTTCATGAACCCCAACCGTTTCCCTACAGAACATTTTGCCAAAACAAAGCTGATTGGTGGCGAACTGGCACAAAAAGTTTTTCAGGAATTGAAACATGCGCAGTGGCAAACCAATCCTGAAATTGCTGTTCAATATGAAGAACTTGAACTGGAAGTAAGGAAACCTTCCACGCTTGAACTTGAGGCGGCAAAACAATCGCTCATTGAAAACGATTTCGACAACCTGAGCCTGAAAAAAGAGATTACCCAGCGAATTTACGACCGCGAGCAAATTCTGCTGAACGAATATCCCGACAAATCAGTAGCAGCCGTTCAAGCCATAAAAATTGGAAATTTGGTCATTGGGGCGCTTCCTGGCGAATTCTTTGCAGAAACCGGTCTGAAATTGAAAGCAATAGACGGCCTGCAAAACTATTTCTCAATCGGACTGGCCAATGCTTATGGCGGATACATCCCCCCGACCCACGAAATGGAACGGGGTGGATACGAAACCTGGCGTGCACGTAGTAGTTTCATGGAGGCAGGCGCTGAAGCGAAGATCCGGGAAAAATTAACAAATATGATACAGAAACATATTTCGAACCTATGACAACTAAAAAATCACACATCTTTCCACTTGCAATAATCGCCGCTATTTTTTTCGCATTCGGGTTTATCCTTTGGCTTAACGGGATACTGATTCCATATTTTAAAATATTTCTGGAGTTGACTAATTTTCAGGCATCGCTGGTTGTTTTTGCCTTTTATATCGCTTTTTTCGTAATGGCAATACCTTCAGCCTGGATACTCAGGCATACCGGATACAAGAAGGGGATGGCGCTGGGCTTGCTGGTAATGGCTTTAGGAACATTTTTATTTATCCCTGCTGCTTACACACGGATTTATGGACTATTTCTGACTGGTCTGTTCATTACCGGAACTGGTTTAACACTGGTACAGGCTGCGGCAAACCCTTATGTGGCTATTCTTGGCCCAAGCGAAAGTACCGCCCAACGTGTAGGATTTTTAGGACTGGCCAACAAAATTGCCGGAATCTCAAGTATTTTGGTATTAAGTTCATTGTTTTTAGTCAATGCCGATGAAATTATTTCCAAAGCAAATACTGCGAGCCTGGCCGAAAAAGCCAGGATGCTGGATATTTATGCACTGAAGATCGTAAATCCATACATCTTAATTAGTTCCGTTCTGTTTTTACTGGCCACACTCGTTTACTTTTCGAACTTGCCCGAAATTAACGAATCAGAACTTGATGCTGACGGGGAGATAATCGAAATAGTACACCGATCAAGTGTGTTCCAATATCCCTGGCTAATTCTTGGTGTAATTACCATGTTTTTTGCATGTTCATGCGAAATAATCCCTATCGACGGAATTATTCTTTATAGCAAGTCATTGGGCTTTACGATTGAAGAATCCAGACATCTCCCGATTTATACCTTGATCCTGATGTTGTTTGGCTATTTGGCGACTATTATTCTGATACCAAGATATTTATCACAGTCGAAAGTGTTGAAGCTTTGTGCAATCTGGGGGATTTTGATGGTTATTGGCTCGCATTTCACCTCCGGAATTTTATCCATAAGTTTTTTAATCCTGACAGGATTTGGCAACGCAATGTTTTGGGGAATAATCTGGGGTTTATCACTACGGGAACTTGGCAAATATACCAAGATAGGTGGTGCAATGTTACTAATGGGAGTTATTGGTGGCGCTGTTTTTCCTGTTATTTTTGGAAGCCTGCTCGACCTTAATGCGCATTTTCCGCAGAATGCAGTTTTAATTTTAATCCCATTTTATTTGGTCTTATTTGTATATTCCAGGATTGGATATCGGATTGAAAACTGGAATCTTCCAGCATTAAAGAAAGCAGTTTGGCCAAACAGGTAAGTTGGTTTAAATTTTTATCGCATTCTCCGCGAGCTTGTGTTTGTATGAAAGTATCAGAAACAGGAATAATAGTATCATTACAGACTATACAAATGTTGTAAAATTACAGTTTTATAATCGAGTTTGCACGATACCTCACTCTCTTTGAAATAGTAATAACAAATATCGGATGCCCAAAGCCGAAAACAAGTAGGGAATATACTTAATTTAAGCCTTATGCGAGTTTAAAAAAAAATATCAGGTTTTGTTCTTTTAGTTGCATTTTTTGCAATTCTAAGCTTTAGTTGCAAAGATGATACTCCACCTCCTGTTATCGTGGATGATTCGATAGTTATTTTCAACCCCGATGTAATTTATGGAAAGGTTACTGATCAGGACGGAAATGAATATAAAACTGTAACTATTGGCACCCAAACATGGATGGCTGAGAATTTACGGACCACCAAATACCGCACAGGCGAGGCAATTCCTGAAATCCAGGATTCAACTGCCTGGGTAAAGTCGTCGTTAAAATCAGGCGCTTATTGCAATTACAGAAATACGACTGGCGATTCTGAGATAAAGATGTACGGCAGATTATACAATTGGTATGCTACGTCTGATACAAGAAACCTTGCACCTGAAGGCTGGCATGTTGCCGACACCTTTGATTGGAATGTATTAATTAAACATTTGGAAAGTGCAACACTTGCTGGAGGTAAACTTAAAGAAACTGGAACAGGATTGGCTATGTAAATAAATTCGATAAGTCAATGCACTATTGTTTCTAAAAAAAAGTAAAAGTTTAAACTGCCTATCTCCTTCAGTCAAGCGAATTGGGGTAACTACTTAATATTTAAACAATTACAACTGGTAAGCAATGGCCTGTTTATTAATACTTTACGACATTTACTTGACCGAAAGGGATAGGCAGTAAGTTTAATATCATATAATCAATTAATTACAATATTTTTTATTATGAAAATTCTCTCGATTGGATTACTTGTAATCTGTTTTATTCTTTCTTCGTATACAGGATTCTCGCAAGGAAAAAACGGACAGGTACAAGGTTATTTAAAGGATGCAGGTACACATGAATTGCTTTCGTTTGCAACTGTCATGTTTGAAGGTACAAATAATGGGGTTGTTTCTGACGACTTGGGCTTCTACCGTTTTAACTCTGTAGCCCCTGGTAGTTATAAAATGAAAGTCAGCTATGTGGGATATCAGGATACGACCCTCAATATCGTGGTAGTTGAAGGTAAAACCCTACAAAAGGATGTTTTGTTGAGAACCAGTTCTAGTGTTGAGGAGGTTGTGGTTACGGCTCAGGCACGCGGACAGGTAAAGGCTATAAACACTCAGATTACTGCCAAGACGATCAAGAATGTGGTATCGGAAGAAAAAATCAGGGAGTTGCCTGATGCCAATTCAGCAGAAGCCCTGGCAAGGCTTCCCGGAGTTTCTGTTTCCCGCCAGGGTGGTGAGGCAACCAGCATTCAAATTCGTGGTGTTAGCGCCAATACGATCTATGTGAACGGTATGCGCCTTGATGGCAATTTAAGTGCTATATCATCTTCGATGATCGGAAGCATTGAAGTCAGTAAGGCATTTATGGCAGATCAGGATGCCGATGTTTTGGGGGGATCAGTTGATTTCAAAATGAGAGAAGCCCCATCTGGATTTAAAAAAGATCTTTGGTTTCGCACAGGGTATAATGGGTTTACCAAATCTTTCAAGATGCAGGATGCATCGGTTTTATTAAGTGACCGTTTTTTGGATGATAAACTTGGTGTAATGTTAAGCGTTAGCTGGGACAGGAAAGATCGTGGCCGCGATAATTATGCAGCCGGATATGAACCTGTAGGAAGTTCCGCAAATGCTGAAGCGTTGTTACCTGTTAAATTAAATGGCGTCACTTTAACTCACACCCAAAATTTAAATAACCGTTATGGTGGTACGCTGTTTGTTGATTACAAACTAAATAACGGGAAAGTGTTTTTACAAAGTTTTGCGAGTTCACTGAATTCCCAGAATGATTATACGGATAACAATTACTCTAACACTTCTGACATTAATTATAATACCAAATCATATGTAAGCCTAGCTCAGAATTTCATGAATGGAATTGGCGGCGAACATACTTTATTAGGCGCCAAAATTGATTGGGGAATTAACTATTCTAATACAATCAATAAAACGCCAAGTAGTTTAGCGTATAATGCTGTAAACAGAAATGGAATGAAAAATACGGGGACAATTGATACTACAACTACAATCAACCAGTTTCTTGCCCTTGGGCAAAATGATATACTCAACACCGCAGCTGGTTTTTTACAGAATACAAACGATAACGCTTACACCAACGAATTAAGTTATCGGATGAATATTGAAGTTCCCTATACGATCGGCGACAAAATTGTGGGTTATTTAAAATTTGGAGGAAAAGTAAGGGATATTGATCGTTCAAATGATCATAGTAATTTAGAAGGATCATACAAAAAAGACAGTTCTGATCCTTTGTCAGCCTATGCAGTGCAACGCTTACCCAATTACGGATGGACTTATACGCTTTCTAATAATTGGCTTGGAGATCAGGCATTTATGCCAACTCAGGACGTTTCGGCTCTGAATCAGGGACAGGATTTCAGCATGCTGGGTGCAAAAACCTATTTCTATCCTGACTTCTCTAAAGTAAGTTATGTGGAGAGTGAAATTCATGATAAATTATATCCGACCTTGTATGGAAACAGTGGTGATTACAAAAACAAAGAACATTTGTATGCCGCATATATAATGTCAGGGATCGATATCGGAAAGTTGATCACGTTCACTCCCGGTGTAAGATATGAAAAGAATAACTATGAAACTACAGCTAAATGGCTTCAGGAAACTATCAGGTATGGACCTATCGGCACTCAGGGAAATATGAAGGATACTACAAAAGGTTCGGGTACAGAGTTCTTCCTCCCGATGATAAACATGAAAATTAAGCCGACCAAGTGGATTGATATCAGGATGGCCTATACACAAACCCTGACGCGGCCAAGCTTCGACCGGATGAGTCCGAAGTTTTACCAATCTCCTACTTTTGAACGTACTTATGGTGATCCATATTTGAAGCCACAATTCAATACGAATTACGACTTATATTTATCATTATATGGCAAAAAATTGGGATTGTTTACAGCAGGTGCATTTTATAAGAAAATGGAAAATCAGGTATTGGATTATACTGAAACCATTATTGATCCGACTAAGTGGGGAGATGCTCCTCATCTTTCTAATTCGTACAAAAACAAGGTGTTTTCATACCCAATTAACAATCCATGGGCTGGGTACATCAAAGGCCTTGAATTAGATTGGCAAACTCATTTCTCCTATTTGCCAAAACCATTTAACGGGTTCATCCTGAATTCAAATGTGACATTTATGCAATCTCAGACAAGTTATCCTTTCTATTCTTGGTCAAAGACTAAATTAGATCCCTTTGTATTTCCATTTTACAAAACTGTGGGAGGCATGACCTCCCGAAATGGAAAAATTGTTGGAATGCCTGATGTGATTGCCAATGTAGCTATTGGTTATGAAGTTGGTGGATTCTCAGGCCGGATTTCGGGGTATTATCAGAGTCGGACAAGGATTCAGGCAAAACCTAGCGTTTTATCGACCGATGTGGATAAAGCCGCCTTAACACGCATCGATATGCAGCTATCCCAAAAAATCAGGAAAATACCAGGTCTTAGTTTTTACTTAAATATCAATAACTTGACCAATAATCCTGACCGCTTAATATTAACATATTATCCAAGTAGAATTGTAAGTGATGAAAAATATGGAACATCGGGTGATATTGGTGTGAGGTATCAGTTCTAAATTTAGTCATAAAGTTTTCTAATCTAAATAGTTTATTTATTAATCTTTAAATTAAAATGTATGAAAAAATTTTTACGATTTATTGAAAAAACCGGATTGCTTTTAATCTGTGCTTTTATGATGGTTTCTGGAACTACGAAAGCTCAAACAGTGATTACAGTTGATCCAGGGCTGAACACAATCAATGACGCTGTTACTGCACATCCGGGAGCAACATTGCTTCTAAAACGTGGCCAGGATTATTTGATCGACACAGAGGTCACGTTGTTAACGCCAACCATCATTGAAGGTGAAACCGAACCCGCTGCGACTAAACCAGCCGTAGTAAGTTTTCTTGCCAATCCAGGCGAAGCTGCTGATAAGAGGATGTTTGTTATCGGAGCCAATTGTACACTCCAGAATTTTGGTTTAATGGGTTTCACTCCTGACGACCAAAAGATTAAACAAAATGTAGCATGTGCTGCCGATGGCATTGAATTGACCATCGATGGTTGTATTTTCCAGGGAAGTTTACAATGTGTGGAATTTAACGGCCATAACAACATGAAAATTATTGAAAAGAACAACATCTTCTTTAATATTTCAACCCTAATCTGGGACAACTGGGGCGGATTTGGAGCTTTATGGGGAGGAAACAACATTGATTTCAAATGTTATAACAATACCTATTTTATGTGCGGTCGTGTTCTGAACGCTGGCGGTTCTGCAGACGGAACTGAAATGATGTACCACAATAGCTATGTCAACACTTGGGGTGATACTTTTTATCCTTCGTACAATAAAAATGTAACAATAAAAGACAACATCTTCTTCAATTCACAGGTTCGTGGTTATATGGGAAAACGTGCTTTTGCAAGTGGCGATTCTACTTATCATTGGCCGGGCGACTTCAATGGTGACTGGACCGGATCTGCTCCTTATGCTGTTGATTCATTAATGGGTGATTTCAGTATCTTCACTCAGGCCGCTGATTCGACTAAAAGTCGCACAATTCTTATTGCGAACAATTTGAAAATGAATGAAAAACGAGTTGTTGATTTTGACAAGGCTAATAAAAATACTGTTCAGCCATTCATGAATGTGGATATGGAACGCTTAGCTAAAAAATATGGATGGGTTGTAAAAGGAAATATTCTTCAGGAAAAGGGAAATACCGTTGACCCACAATTTTCAATGGGAGCTTTACCAGATGGCGCTTTTACCAATATGTTCCTAAATAGGAAAGAACGTTGGTTACCAAAAGCAATGCAAGGTCCTAATTTCCCTTATGAAAATGCATGGCGTCCAGGTGGAGAAGCTCAGGGAATGTTTATTTGGCCTTTGCCGTTCAATTTCAAAGCAACGAATGGTGCAGTTAAGACCGCAGCAACAGATGGTTATCCATTGGGCGACTTAAATTGGTATGGAAAAGCTGTGGTTGCAGCTTGGGAAAAAGGAACGCCAAGTGCTGTTCAGGTTATCAAAAGCGAATCTTCCCAATCAGCTTACATAGCTAACGATATACTTCGATTTAAAGGTTACGATAGTGCCGTTGATGCTGAGGTCTATTCAATTCTTGGACAGAAAGTACTTATTGCAAAAAATATCAACGAATTAAACGTCTCAAGCTTAATTCATGGGGTTTATCTGGTTAGGGTAAACAGCGGAAGCCAGGCTTTCAGAGTGGTTAAGTAGTTAAAAACTTTCGCTTAAAAAAAGGGAGAACCAAATGGTTCTCCCTTTTTTTGTCATATAATACAACTTTCCAATGTTACCCCATATTTTCCAATAGGTTATATTCTTGAAATACAATTTTTTAATTGTTGCTAATATATACTTTTAGCTTATTATTCTGTGGCATTTTGTGCAAAATATTAGTCATTTTAACTATTGTTCCTGAAGTTTTTCAATCTTAACTTAGAAAAAAAAAACCGATTGTTATTCAGTACCTGAATTCTCTGACGAACTAATTCCTTTAAGCCTAAAATTAACCTGATTTGAAATGAAAAAACTTTTCCTATTGGTCATTAATGTTCTGGTTTTTAAAACATTCCTGTGTTTTGGCTCCATAACTGTTCAGAACTTATTGACCGAGAATCTCACCAATCCCATTGGTCTTGATATTTCGCAGCCACGCTTTAGCTGGCAATTGATTTCCGAACAAAGAAATTTGATGCAAACAGCTTATGAACTCCGTGTAAGCGACGAAATATCAAATTTAACGAAAGGGTCAAAACTAATCTGGGATTCAAAAAAAGTAGTTTCCGATTCTTCAGTTTTCGTTGCTTATCGCGGACTGAAACTAAAATCCGATACGCGCTATTACTGGCAAGTAAGGATTTGGGACAATTCAGGTAAAGTATCAGATTGGAGCGCACCGGCATTATGGCAAACAGCCTTTTTCTCGGCCAACGACTGGAAAGCCAAATGGATAGGTCATGTTACAGATTCTGTTACCTGTCCTCTTTTCAGGAAAAAGTTTGTAGCCAACAAAAAAATTCAATCGGCAACTGCCTACATTACTGCTTTGGGCTTGTACGAGGCACAAATAAATGGCCACCGAATTGGAGATGCCTGGTTTACACCGGGCTGGACAAGCTACAAAAAGCGGCTTCAGTATCAATCGTATGATGTGACCAAACTCCTGAAACAAGGACAAAACGCCATTGGCGTAACTCTTGGGAATGGCTGGTTCAAAGGCAATCTCGGCGGTTTTGAAAATATAAATACCAACTACGGAAAAAATACAGCTTTGCTTTTTCAGCTGGTAATCAGCTATTCCGATGGATCATCGGAAACGGTTATTTCAGACGGAAGCTGGAAATCATCGACAGGAGAAATAAAAAGTTCGGATATCTATAATGGAGAATGTATTGACCACCGTGCTGCAAAAACTGGTTGGATATTGCCCGAATATGACGATTCCGCCTGGTCGAAGGTGAAAATGGTGGATGGCCCGAAAGCGGAACTGGTGGCCACATATAACGAACCGGTCAGGGAACACGAAGAATTCAAACCCCTGAAAATATTTAAAACACCGGCAGGAGAACAGGTGGTTGACTTTGGTCAAAATCTGGTCGGTTACGAACGGATAAGTTTGTCTGGAAAAGCAGGCACAAAAATCACTATAAAACATGCCGAGATTTTGGATAAAGCCGGAAATTTTTATACCGAAAACCTGCGAAAGGCAAAATCGACCAACGAATACATCCTCAAAGGCGACGGTGTTGAAACGTTTCAGCCGCATTTTACTTTTCATGGCTTCAGGTATATTAAAATCGAAGGTTACGAAGGTGAACTAAAACCGGAAGATATTACAGCGGTTGCCCTGTATTCGGATATGAAACCTACCGGAGCTTTTTCATGTTCAAATCCATTAATCAATCAGTTGCAGCATAACATTCAGTGGGGGCAAAAAGGCAATTTTCTGGATGTGCCAACCGATTGCCCTCAACGCGACGAGCGATTAGGCTGGACCGGCGATGCGCAGGCATTTTCGCGTACCGCCACTTTTAATATGGACGTTCACAACTTTTTCGTGAAATGGATGAAAGATGTGGCGCTCGACCAGTTTGCGAATGGCGCTTTGCCACATGTTGTTCCTGATGTGTGGGGCGAAAAATTTGGTGGGTCGGCTGGCTGGTCCGATGTGGCGACCATCCTTCCGTGGAACATGTATCTCGCTTATGGCGATCATCGGATTTTGGAACAACAATACCCCAGCATGAAAGCCTGGGTTGAATACATGAAATCGCAAAGCAAAAACAACCTCTGGAATACTGGTTCACATTTTGGAGACTGGCTTTTTTACAACCCTTCATGGAACGATTGGGGTTATGCTGCAGTTACCGATAATTACCTGATAGCGCAGTGTTTTTGGGCTCATTCCACTCAATTGCTGATTAATGCCGCCCAGGTTCTCGGAAAGCAACAAGATGTACAATACTATTCCAATCTCCTGAAAAATATCAAGGAAGCATTTCTTAATGAATATGTTACGCCGAATGGCCGACTTTTGTCGGTCACTCAAACGGCGTATGTTTTAGCCCTGCAGTTCGATATGCTACCCGAAAATCAGCGGAGCAAAATCGTTGACGAACTGGTGAAAAATATCGAAAGTTACCGTACCCACCTGACTACCGGATTTTTGGGCACGCCTTACCTGTGCCATGTCCTTAGCCGTTTCGGGAAAACGGAGCTGGCCTATAAGCTACTCCTTCAGGAAACCTATCCATCATGGCTGTACCCGGTAAAAATGGGCGCCACCACCATCTGGGAACGCTGGGATGGCATCAAACCCGACAGTACTCTTCAAACTCCGGCAATGAATTCGTACAACCATTATGCGTATGGCGCAATTGGCGATTGGATGTATCGTGTGGTGGCCGGAATAGATACCGAAACGGATAGTCCGGGTTATAAAAAAATAACTATTCAGCCAAAAATTGAAAAAGGGTTGACCAATGCTTCAGCCAGTCTATTCACCGCTTATGGAACCGTGTCATCAACTTGGAATACAAAGGATGGAAAGCTGTTTCTGGATGTGGAAATACCTCCAAACACTACTGCTTCAATTTCGATACCTGCCTTAAATCCTGAAGCGGTTGAGGAAAGTGGCAAACCTTGTCGTTCAGTCAAAGATTTTCAGATTACAGAAATAAAAGATGGATATGTCGTAGTAAAGGCAGGCTCTGGGAAATACCATTTTGTAGTAACCCACTAATCGATAAACTTAAAAACCATGAAAAAACTGATTCTTATTATTTGTTGTGCGTGTCTTCAAATAGCAGGTAGCGCAGCGACCGATGTACCTATAAAATTTCATTTCCGGACAGATATGAATATGATGGATTGTACCGAAGCGGATGGGGTTTACACCTTTGTTACTACCGGCGGCGATCCTTATGTTTCTTCGGATAAAGCAGTAATTTCAACCGCCGACCATTGCATTTTTTCGTTCGATTACATTTGTGAAGAAGGCTTGGATCAGGTGGTGATTTATTTTACAAGCCCGGCTGCCGAAGGTTATACTGTGGCAATACCTGGTTTGGCAGCAACAAAAAACTGGAAAACAGCGACAATCAACCTGAAGAACAACCCGAACTGGGAGAAAACCGCCACACAAACGGTAATGCGTCTCGATTTAGGCAACCTGCCGGGAAAGACGGTTAAAATCAGAAATGCCGTGATGAAAGCGACTCCACTGGCTTTGATCACACTCAATAATGCAAGTGTTAATAATTTGACTGTTTCTGAAAACGCGGGAATTTATTCGCTGACAACAACCGGATCGAATCCTACCATTGATGCGATGCCGGTCAGCGTTTCAACTGCTGATCATTTTATCCTGACATTTGAATATCTGGCAGAAGCTGGATTGGATCAATTTCAATTCTATTTTGCCGGCGACGGACAATCATTTTCTGAAGATAAATCTGCTATCTTTTCCAGTCTGCCGGCTTCAGTAGATTGGAAAAAGGTTCAGATTAACCTGAAAAACAGCGATGGGCTTTGGAACAAGATTGCGAATCAAACCAATTTCAGGATAAAAACGGGGACTGTTTCGGGTAAAACCATACAATTGAGGAATATAAATATTACCGATGGTTCGGGTTTGCTGAAAACATCATTTCCCCTGAAATTGCAAAAGGACACGCAGAGCGCTGATATGAATGCCGTTGAAGTTTCTCCCGACGACTGGAGCATCCAGACTACCGGCAGCGACCCGAATATGGCTACCGTGGGTTTCAGTGAAATGTACAACCCATCGCTGGTGAAATATCTGAGTTTTGAGTACAAATCAACCACCGGGCTGAGCGACATGGATGTTTATTTTTACAATCCGAGCAACGGCGGGCCGGTTGAGGCAAACCCCGATTATATTGCAAAAACTTTATCTCCCATTCCTGCTGCTGCCGGGTGGTCGTTATATGTGGTTGATATGAGCAGTTCGGCCAAATGGAAAGATGCCGGAAGTTTCAGGCTCGACTTTGGAAATGATGCCGGAAAAGATTTCGAAATCAGGAACATCATGATTTCTGACAGTACCAGTATCGAAAATACAGTAAGTTTTGACACTCAGGGAGGCGGTGTGGTTAATTCGGTAAAGACCGGCTACAAATCGACCATTGCCCCGCCATTGGTTCCGGTCAGGATTGGATATGAATTGACCGGATGGTACAAGGAAACTGCCTGCACAAATGAATGGATTTTTGATACCGATAAGGTTCTGTCTGACCTAAAGTTATATGCCAGGTGGACAGCGGTAAAAACCCATACCATTACATATGATTCGCAGGGAGGCAGCGCTGTTGCAGCCACAGTTGCCAATGAGAACAGTATTTTGCCTGCCCCGATTCCACCCTCCAAAGCGAATTACGAATTTAATGGCTGGTACAAAGAAGCTGCCTGCATCAACCCGTGGAATTTTGTTTCAGGAAAGGTAAGTTCGGATATGACCCTTTACGCGAGATGGGCAGGATTTAGCGTGACATTCGATTCGCGCGGCGGTTCACCAGTCAATAAAATAGCGGTAGATAATAACTCGTTAATTCCTGAACCTGCTCCGCCAACCAAGGATGGCTACACTTTCGATGGCTGGTACAAGGAGTTCCTTTGTATCAACGTATGGGATTTCGCTACCGAAAAAGTAGCCGCAACTACCACACTTTATGCTCGTTGGATAACTTCTGACATGACTTTGACTGTTGTTCAGGCACCTTCGCGCCTTCAGTATTTTGGATTTTACCTGGTCGATACCTCTTTTGACGATGTTTATGACGGTGTGAAGAAAACGAATTACACCGATGAGGTGGCCGGGTTCACCAACCTGAACCAGATGGCGGTTTTCAATCCAACCGATAATATGGTTTCGCGTATCGGGCTGATGAGTTCCAATTGTACAAAACCATTTTTGGGCCTTGAAAACATATTCTGGTACGAAGATGGTAAACAGTCCAACGGCAACCGTCAGTTCAAGCTTTATGCCGACTTCAAAGCCCGGTGGAATACCTTCAAATCAATCAACTCTTCCGTATTGACAGCCGATAAAGTGGGGTGTTTTTACATGGCCGATGAACCATTATGGAATGGAATTCCCTATTCAGAATTGAATGCAATATGTAAACTTGTAAAAACTGATTTTCCAAAAATTTCAATTTTCTACATTGAAGCCTACCCAGTGCTGAGTACGATGGAAATACCAACTGCCGTTGACTGGGTTGGATTCGACCGCTATTATATTTTTAACCCGTCAACGAACAGCACATTTCTAAACGACCTTAAAACAATAAAATCAAAGCGTTCAAAACCTTCCCAGAAAATATTTCTTGTTCCCGATACACGTTGGATTCCCGAATATAAAACTACGTATAACCAAACTCCGGAAGATATGGCTGCCACCATCAAGGACTATTACGACCTGGCAGTATCCGACACAACCATCATCGGGATGGTTGGTTATATCTGGCCGGGCGGGTTCGATGGACCGGGTTCGCTGGGAGCACGAAACCTGCCGCAAAACGCCATCGATATGGTAGTTGAAATCGGAACTATGATTAAGGCAAACAATTTACCTTGTGCTTCCGGTCAGCCAACTGCAATTCCTTCGGGATTGACTGTTTCAAACATCGAACTCACCTCGTGCCTGCTGAAATGGGATGCGACAATTACTCCATATCAGGTTTCAACACGATATGAAGTGCTGAAAAACGGAGTTTCTGTTGGAATGACCACCAATACGAACATGCAAATTTATGGACTCAAATGTGGAACGGCTTATTCGCTGACTGTTAAGGCGCTTGTAGCCGGAGCTAACTGGAGCGACGAAAGTTTGCCCGCAAATTTCACGACTCCGGAATGTGTGTTATGCACTTTGCCAAACGGGTGGTTCAGCGTTTCGATTGGTGCGAACAAACAGGAAGTTTGCGAAAACAATGGCGTTTTCGCCATTGCGGGCGCAGGTTACGACCAGGCAAACAATGCCAAATGGTTTAAATATACTTACAAACCCTTGAATGGCGATGGTGAAATTGTGGCGAAGGTTGAAAGTATCCGGAATAATGATCCCTGGGCAAAATCGGGGGTGATGATCCGTGAAAGTTTAGCAGATAACGCTAAACACGTCGATTGTTTTTTAACCGTGGCGAATGGCCTCGCATTTCAGGTTAAACCAGCTCAAACCGGAACCACTTCCCTGGTTTCTGAACCCGGAATTTTATCACCAAACTGGGTCAGGCTGGAGCGAATTGGCAATACCTTCAATGCATATTCTTCTCCGGATGGAATAAGCTGGAAACAGGTAGGCAAGACCGAAATGGTGGATATGCCAGCAAAAATTTATATCGGCTTGGCGGTTACAAGTCATTCAACTGGCGAGAGTTATTCAACCATCTCCAATGTCAGCACTTCCGGAGAAACTACAGGGATTGATGAAAAAGGACGGATGGACGAAGTGATTGTTTTCCCAAATCCGGCAAGTTCGATACTCACCGTGAAAAATCTTCCGGAGAATGCAATCGTTTCTGTTTTATCAATAGATGGCAGACTGATGAACAAAATTGAAACTAATGGAAACAGCAAGATTGAATTAGATGTAACAAACTGGGAAAGTGGAGTGTATCTTATTCAGGTTCAATCAGAAAATTCGTTGAGAGTTAAAAAAATAGTTGTTGAATAATTCAAAAACAACTCAATTATAAAAAGTGTAGTTGGACTAAAAATCAAATATTCGAGATGGTCTCAATAACCAAATAACCATGATAAAATTCCGGATTATTTCAATTCTCCTTGGTTTGATTTCAATCACTGGCGGGGCTGTTTTCGCGCAAAACTATTCGCCTGAAGATGCCTGGCGCGATGCACGGGTTTCGCTTCGGGCAGAAAAATCGACAGTGGCCCAAAGACGAAGTGAATGGTGGCGCGATGCCCGTTTTGGAATGTTTATCCACTGGAACCCATCGAGTGTGGCGGTAAGCGAAATCAGCTGGAGCAAGCAGTTTTATTCTGATAATGGTGAAAATATTCAGGTTAATCCACGTCCCGATGCCGGATTTTCAGGAGGAAAAGAACATACCGAATGGCTCGGTTGGTTTAAACCTGCAGTCCCCAAAGAAGTTTATGACAACCTTTATAAATCTTTTTACCCCGGAATGTTCGATGCCGACCACTTTGTGGCACAGGCAAAGGATGCGGGCATGAAGTACATCGTAATGGTGGCCAAACACCACGATGGATTTTGCATGTGGGATTCGGAATTCACCGATTTTGATGTGATGAGTACACCATTCAAACGCGACATCTTGGGAGAGATGGCTGCTGCTGCCCACAAAGCCGGGCTGAAATTCGGCATTTATTACTCGCAGCGCGACTGGCATCATCCGGATTACAAACCTGGAACGATGGCGAAATACAATGAGTACATGCGAAATCAAATCAAAGAACTTCTAAGCAAGTACGGTGAGATTTCGGTACTCTTTTTTGATTCGGGAGAATGGAAAACCTGGGAACTTTGGGAAGGCGATCAGCTTTTCAGGCAAATTTATCAGTTGCAGCCCAACATCGTGATAAACGACCGCTGTGGAGTCCCTGCAGATTACTCGACCCCTGAACAAAGCGTCGGGCAGTTTGATAATCAGCGCGACTGGGAATCGTGCATGACTTTTACCGGTTTCTGGTCCTGGCATGGTTTTCAAACACCGGTAATTTCTTATAAAGAATGTTTAAGGTATTTGATAAATTGTGCCGGTGGCGATGGCAACCTGCTGATGAATATCGGCCCGATGCCAACCGGGCAAATCGATCCGCGCGAAGCAAGCCGCTTAAATCGCATAGGCGAGTGGCTTAAAAAATACGGCGAAAGCATTTATGGTACACGTGGCGGCCCCTTTTTACCTGATTCGAACAGGATAAGCACCTATAAACAAAATCAAGTGTTTGTGCATGTTTTTAAATCTGAAAATGGGGAGATTATACTTCCGGGATTGAAGGAAAAGATTGTCAAGGCAGAGGTTCTTTCCGGATCTGAAATTCGCGTCAATCAAACACCAACGAAGATTTCATTCCATATTCCAGTTGATTATCAGGATCGTTTACTGACTACCGTCAAACTTACCCTTGACAAAAGTGTGGACGAAAAACAAATTCCAATTCAAAAGAAATAACCATGAAAAATCGCCGTGACTTTATCAAAACGATTGGGGCCGCAGGGATACTTTCAGCCTCCCCAAATTTTCTATTCGCGCAGCAGAAGCTGGTGGACTCAAAAATATGGGGCTGCCTTCTGCATTTAAGTTTTAATATGTGGGAGGAATACCGCGTCACCGATACGCAGGATGAAAACCTAAAAATCAGGGGATATCTCCCTGATCTTCAATTAAGCGAGCCTTTATGGAACGATGCGCTCAACAAAATGGCTGCTGCCGGAATGAATATGGTAGTGATTGATTTGGGCGATGCAATTAAATACAAAAGCCATCCGGAAATCGCTGTGAATAATGCCTGGTCAACTGAGCGGTTACGGAATGAACTTGCAAAATGCCGCAAGTTGGGTTTGAAGCCTATCCCCAAAATGAATTTTTCAACTTGTCACGATACCTGGCTCGGTGAATATTCGCGCATGGTTTCAACTCAAAAGTATTACGATGTTTGTAGCGACCTGATCGCCGAAGTGATTGAATTATTCGATAAACCGCGATTCTTTCACTTGGGCTATGACGAGGAAACTGCTGAAAACCAGGAATATTACAAATATGTTGTTGTACGTCAGCACGACCTTTGGTGGCACGATTTTAATTTCTTTGTAAAGGAAGTGGAGAAAAATGGCGCACGTCCATGGATTTGGTCCGATTATTTGTGGCACCATTCCGAAGAGTTCCTGAAGAAAATGCCGAAATCGGTAGTTCAAAGCAACTGGTATTACGGAGAAGTTTTCGATGAAAAAGAAACCTGCGTAAAATCCTACATCGATCTTGAAGCCAATGGGTACGACCAAATTCCCTGCGGCGGATATTACGAAGCTTCAAAAAATGTGTATTATAGCGAGAAAAGCATCATAAATACGGTAAAGTTTTGCGGGAAGCACATTGCTGAAAAACGTTTGTACGGCTTTCTGGAAACCAACTGGAGACCAACGATTGAAGATTTCAGGATTCCAATTTTGAAAAGCATCGAACAAATTGGGAATGCAAAAAAATGGTATGATGAAAATCGCTGATTGTTCAACTTTTAGCTTTCGACCTTATCAAACTTAAACAACAATGAGAAAAATAATTCTTGCAGCTCTTTTGACTTTTTTCGCAGCTTACACTTTTGCCCAGAAAGCGCCTTCGCACCTGAAGTATTTTGGCTACTATTTGGTTGACACCGAGATAGACGACCCGCACGACAATTCGACGATGACAACCTACACCGAAGAGGTTGCCAACTTTTCGAACATTGCACACCTGCATGTGTCCAATTATACTGATGATTTGACCGGTCGCATTAATTGGATGAATACCAATTGCCTGAAGCCGTTTATCTCTGTTCAGAATATATTCTGGTCGCGAAAAGACTCGAATGGGCCAAGCGGCAACCGTTTTTCACTGCTCCCCGACTATTTGGAAAGGTGGAAAACCTTTAAAAAAATTAATGCTCAGGCATTGACGGGTTCAAAAGTAGAATTCTTTTATATTTCAGACGAACCTACCTGGAATGGAATAACTTACGACGAATTAAATACAATATGCAATTTGCTCAAAAACGATTTCCCTGACATAAAAATCATGTTTCTTGAAGCATACATTACTTTAAAGCAATTGAAAATACCCCAAAGCGCCGATTTTATTGGTTTCGACAGATATTGTGTATTTCATCCGGCCACAGATACATCTTACCAGGCCAATCTGGCAACCCTTAAATCGAAACTGTCGGCTCCGCACCAAACAATCTGGCTCACCATCGACGACAACTGGATTCCGCTTTACGGAACTTACAATTATACTCCTGAAATGATGGCTTCGGTGGTTCAGGAATATTACGATGTTGCCGCCGCTGAACCGCTTTGTGCCGGACTGGTTGGCTATATGTGGCCGGGAGGGTTTGATTGCCCAGAACAATTGGGCGTTAGAGATATGCCACAGAATGTCAGGGATTTAAACCTTAAAATCGGACGGATGATCAAGGTAAATAATACACCTTGTCCTGATAACGAAGCCCCAATGCCACCCACCGGATTAAGTTCAGGAAATATTGCTCCTGAATCCTTTTCGGTTTCATGGATTGCTTCAACAGACAACATACGAACGATAAGTTACGAAGTATTTATCGACGGGATTTCAAAGGGCTCAACCAAAAGGACTTTCATGGGCATTTCTGGTCTGAAATGCGATACGAAATATTCAGTAACAGTTAAAGCCAGCGATGCAGTTGGAAACCAAAGTGAAGGAGTTTCATTGTTGATAACTACTTCGGCATGTTCGATAGAAAAACCTGTGAATCAGAATTGAATTAACCGATGCAACCGGCGATATTCACCCGGGGTTGCACTGGAGTACCTTTTAAACAGGCGATTGAAATACGGGAAGTTTTCGATTCCGGCTTCCAAAGCAATGCTTTCAATCGGAACATTGGTTGTAATAAGCATTAGCTGGGCCGATTCAATGCGTTTTCGGTTGATATAATCTACCGGGCGGGTACCCATTACTTTCAGGAAAAGCCGTGAGAAATAGTCGTTGGATAAATTGCAGATTTGGGCCAAACGACTTCTTTTCGTAAATTGCAAAAAAAATTACAAATGAATATCAGAATTTGTATTAAATCAATTGCATTAGCCATACTTGTAACTATAATTTGCCAGAACTATGTTCTGGCTCAGTCAACAAGTTACCAAACCATAGGACATGCCAACAAATTACCAATCTGGTACGAGAAAATGGTTGAACGGCAAACCTATCCCCTTTCGTGGACACATGGCACTTTTCCCGATTTTGATGCCTGGAAACAGCAGGCCAGGGCGAAAGTGATTGAAAGTTTTATGATGTCACCGCCCTTTGTTGCGTTCGATCCGGTAGTAATTGGCGAGGAAGACCGCGGAACATACATTGCCAGAAAAGTGGTCCTCAACATTACAGGCGACAGCCGGGTTTTGGCTTTGATAACCGTCCCCAAATCGCCCGGGCTGCATCCTGCCGTATTGCTGCTGCACGACCACGGCGGAAAATTCGACATCGGCAAGGAAAAAGTGATCAAACCTTTTGAAAGCTCTGCCGCCAAATTAAAATCGGCAACTGATTGGGTCGGTATTTATTATGGAGGTCGTTTCCTTGGCGATGAACTGGCAAAGAAAGGATACGTCTGCATGGCGGTTGATATGCTGAACTGGAGCGACCGAAGCGGCCCCGATCCCGATGGGGTGCAACAGGCGTTGGCTTCGAACTTCCTGAATTTGGGTTCATCGTGGCCCGGAATGATTGCTTACGAAGACATGCGCGCTGCTGAATTCCTTGCAAAATACGAATCGGTCGATTCGACGCGCGTGGCTGCAATGGGGCTTTCAGTCGGTGGGTTTCGCACCTGGCAGATTGCAGCCATGTCACCATATATTTCTGCCGGTGTTTCGGTTTGCTGGATGTCAACCTACGTAGGCTTGATGGTTCCTGGAAACAACCAGACCAAAGGCAGCTCGGCTTATTCGATGACGCATCCCGGGCTTGCTCAATACCTCGATTATGCCGATGTTGCAAGTATTGCTTGTCCAAAACCTGTTCTTTTTATCGCCGGAAATATTGACCCGCTTTTCCCAAAGGCAGCGACAGAAAATGCCTGGGCAAAAATGCGCAAGGTTTGGGAGTCGCAGAATGCCGGGGATAAATTAGTGACAAAAATGTACGATGCCCCGCATGAATACAACCTCCAGATGCAAAACGATGCTTTTACCTGGCTCGACAAGGTTTTTAAAATGAACTCGACCAAGAGCAGCACAAATGAAAAATTTTAGAAAACTGATTTTAATTTTCGCTTTTATTCAATTCCTGACAGGTTTCAGTTTTGGACAGGTTTCACTGGATGTAGTATCCTATGGAGGCGCAGTTCCTGATGATAAAACGGATGATCGCGAAGCCATTCAAAAAACATTCGATGCAGTGAATGCTGCGGGTGGTGGTGTGGTTACTTTTCCGGAAGGAACTTTCCTGATTACCGCGCCAAACAAAGGAGAATGGGAACCGCAACTGAAACTTTTCAACCATTTAAAGCTCCGGGGTGCTGGGATGTATAAAACGGTGATTAAAATTGCCGATAACCAGGGTGCCTATGATGTTCTCTTTTCAGGAAAATCAATTACAGGATTTTCAATGATGGATATCTGCCTGGATGGCAATGGATCGTCAAATCCGCTCCAGACTACGGATGATGCTGTAAAATCGCCTTTTTTGCATTCGCTGGTATATCTGCCCGACTCAAAAGATATTTCGATTCAGCGTTGCCGGTTTACTAATATGAGTGGCGTGTGGGCAATTTATGCGCTTCACCGGGCTGAGATTTTGCTGATTGATGGCTGCCTGTTTGACAATATTGGCGGTTTCACAAAAAACGACTGGGATCACTCCTGTATTCGGATAGATGGATTTGGGCCCATTGTAATTTCAAACAATTCCTTTGCCTCACACTATGGATCAGGCACAACGGGCGCCAGAACTGCCGTTGAAACTCACGGGAGCAACATTAAATTTTCGGACAATTACATTTCAGGGTTTAGGTATGGCCTCAATGTTTGCAGCGGTGGCGATGGCAAAACCGATGAACCATCAATTCATCAGTATTATAGCGACAACCGGTTGGTCAATGTTGGTACTGGTTTTTGCATTTGGGGTATCGAAAACAGTAAATTCGACGATCTGGTCTTCGAAAGGAACGACATCACAATTGATGCTACCGGTTGGAAGGATTTCTATCCGGATTTCAGCGGCATCGAAATTGTTTCGTACAACGCGCAAATGCCTCCCCAGTTGATTGATGCGATGCGTATTTCGGACAATAAAATAACTTATCTGAATTCTGAGGGAGGAACCAGCCGAAGTTTCGGGATTAAATTGGATTTTGGAATATTTGACCCCCAAACAAATGACTGGAAAATTAACCCAAAAGGAAAGCTGGAAAACGTTCAGATTTTGCGAAATACAATTAGCAGAGCTTTTTGGACGGGAATTTACATCAATGCCCTTTCCAGAAATATCACGATTTCTGAGAATGTAATCATTCAGCCTGCTTTTGGTTGTGACCAGAAGGAATGGCAATGTGCAATTAAATTTTCGAATTCGGTCGAAAATCTAAGCGTTTCCCGAAATCGCTTCTATACTGAAAACCCATCGAACCTGAGTTCGGTAATTTATGATCAGGCCAGCAATTTGGGGAATTGCAGCTATTTCGAAAATATTACTTCAGGAACTGCGGGTAATGAAATCCCATTTTATAAGGCAGGTTTAAAACGCAGTGGAAAAACCTGGATTACCAGTCAACAAGATGGAAAATAACAATTTTAACATTCAAGTATGAAAATCACACGCAGAAAATTCGTTCAGGCATCCATGCTGGCAGGAGCCAGCCAGATATTATTCCCTTTTAAATCAATTGGAAATACAAAGTCGACGGGCTATTTTGGCCTGAATCCAATTATTCTTGAAAACCCTGATGCGGTTTTTATCATGCAAACCAATGTCGACTCGAAAACAAGTTCGGAGGCCATCCGGCAAGCCGGGCTTCATTTTGGAAATTCGGTTTTCAGCCTTACTGACGATGCTTCACAAGGCATTCCGCTCTCTCAGAAGATCGTCATCAAGCCAAATCTCACTTGCCGCCAGAGGAGTTCCAAGAAATATTCGGTTACGGGTTCGATGGGGATAGTGACCGATGCCTTTTTCGTTGAAGGGGTAATCGACAGCCTGAAAGAACTTGGTATTGCTTCTGAACAATTTTTTATCCGTGAAGTAAATTGCCCTGATGACCTGAAAGATGGGGGTTACCTCGATATGGCCGCACGTACCGGAATTGATTTACAAGCAATTGACACACCTGCCTCGCAGCTAACCCCCGAACAAATTGTTTGGAAAGATGTTCCAAACGGCG
>JANXYV010000091.1 GCA_025355875.1 Prolixibacteraceae bacterium
CACCATCAATTTTACCGTATTTGAGCGTTATTTTTGAACCACAATAAAAGCACTTTTTTTATTCATATTTTTGATTTCTCGCAAAGCTATACCAATAAAGGATTACAGAGGTTTTCACCATTCTTTTTGTCCATTAACCCGACATTTACTTGACCGAAAGGGATAGGCAGTTTAAAAAATTCATCATAAAGTTGGCAGTTTGAATCAGTCTTTGTAAATTTAGGTAGACCCAATTCCTAAATTTTCGCAAAATGCTTATCAAAACCTTCGCCAGCGCTGTTCACGGTATTGATGCAACGACCATCACTATTGAAACTGAAACTTCACAGGGCATCAAATTTTATATGGTTGGCCTGCCTGATAATGCGGTTAAAGAGAGCCAACAACGCATCGAGTCGGCTATGCGTCTCAATAACTTCAAATGGCCCCGCAAAAAAGTAGTGATCAACATGGCGCCCGCTGACATCCGGAAAGAAGGTTCAGCCTATGATTTACCGCTGGCTATCGGCATTTTAGCCGCCAACGAACAAATACAATCGGATAAGGTTTCGAGGTTCCTGATGGTGGGTGAATTGTCGCTCGACGGAAACCTGCAGCCCGTAAAAGGAGCCTTGCCCATCGCCATAAAAGCTCGTGAAGAAGGTTTCGAAGGTTTTATACTTCCGAAGGAGAATGCCCGCGAAGCAGCTGTGGTCGATACTTTGAAAGTATTTGGAGTGGAAAGCCTGAGTGAGGTGATCGAATTTTTTAATGGAGAAAAGGAGCTTGAGCAAACCATTGTCAATACCCGTGAAGAGTTTTTCACGAAGGTCAATGAATGTGATGTAGACTTTTCAGACGTCAAAGGACAGGAAAATGTAAAGCGGGCACTTGAAATTGCGGCTGCTGGTGGACACAATATCATCATGATCGGTCCTCCCGGAGCCGGAAAAACCATGCTGGCCAAGCGAATCCCGACTATTTTACCTCCATTTACTTTGCGCGAAGCCCTGGAAACCACCAAGATTCATTCCGTGGTTGGAAAGATCGATCGCGATACCTCGCTCATGACTCAGCGTCCATTTCGGAGTCCGCACCATACGATAAGTGATGTTGCACTTGTTGGTGGAGGTGCATTTCCTCAGCCCGGGGAAATCAGCCTTGCTCATAACGGGGTTTTGTTCCTCGACGAACTTCCGGAGTTCAAAAGGCAAGTGCTTGAGGTAATGCGACAACCATTGGAAGACCGGACGATCACTATTTCACGGGCCAAGTTCTCGGTGGAATATCCGGCCAGTTTCATGCTGGTGACTTCGATGAATCCTTGCCCCTGCGGCTACTATAATCATCCCACCAAAGAGTGTGTTTGTGCTCCCGGGATGGTTCCCAAATACCTGAATAAAATTTCGGGGCCGCTGCTCGACCGGATCGACATTCATCTGGAAGTGGTTCCGGTACCATTCAGAAAACTATCTGACCAGGCGGCCATCGAGCCCAGCAGCGCTATCCGTGAGCGTGTCATCAGGGCACGCGAAATACAGTCAAAGCGTTTTATGAAAAATGATGGAGTGTTTTGTAATGCCCAAATGTCGTCGAAGATGATCCGTCAGTATGTTGATCTGGACGAAGCCAGCAGTAGTTTATTGAAGAATGCCATGGAAAAACTCGGTTTGTCGGCTCGTGCCTACGACCGTATCCTGAAGGTTTCGCGCACCATTGCCGATCTCGAAGGCAACGAACGGGTCGAAAGCCACCATTTGTCCGAAGCCATTCAATACCGGAGTCTGGATAGGGAAAACTGGGGCGGATAAAATCATGATATCCCGGATTGTTTGCAAGACTTCTTTCGGAAGGGATTATCCGTTTCGTCCGAAACATGGGAAGAGTTTTGATGGACAATTTCTCGCGGACGAGTGACTTTGTTTCGTCTTGTCCCGGGTTTGCACTCCTTCGTTGTTTACCCGGGTTATGGATATTCTTCTGTTTCAGGGCAAAAACCTTCCCTTTCAGCATAACTTGGAACCTGGAATTTGGAACCTGGAATTTTGCTACACCCAGCGCTCTCCTATAGTTTTACCTTTGATCCTGCCTATGATTTTCTTTACAGGAACCTTTTTACTTCAGAAAATCTCGAAACCAATAACCTGAATCTTTGATTGTGCGTTCCTGCGTTTCAAAGTCGTTGTAAACAATGCCGTATCTTGTCCGGAAACCTTCGGCCCATTCAAAATTGTCAATAAATGTCCAGGCAAAATAACCGGTTACATTGATTCCTTCATTTTTAGCCTTGAGAACATTTTGAAGATATCGTTTATAAAAGTCAATCCTTTGTTGATCGTGTATTCTTTGATTGATCAGCTGATCCGGGAAGGCTGCGCCATTTTCGGTGACGATGATCTCTTTAATCGGATACTTTGCAAACTGCTTAATGATTTCATAAATCCCTTCGGGCGATACCTCCCAGCCCATCGCGGTCACTTCAGCGCTGTCTTGAGGTTTTACCCGATTGGCCCGGATATATGGGATAATGGAAGGTTTTGCAACGACTCTAAAATAGTTCTGTATTCCGATAAAGTCAAAGTCGAACTTTAAATTCTCGATATCTTGAGGTTGAATGTATCTTTCAAGTTTCTCCAGGACCGGAAGATGCTGAACAGGATATCCCATCCCGAGAGATGGTTCGATAAACAGACGGTTTAACACCACATCCAATCTTTGTGCCGCTCGCTGATAGCTTCCAGTCATTTTATGGGGCTCAGTGTATGAACACGACAATGCTGTACCAATGTGGCTGTTCTTAACATTCCTCCGAATGATTCGTCCTCCTTCAGACTGACAAAGATTTGCGTGGTGAACGGAAGCCAGAAATTTATGGATTCCTGTACGGTCTGGTGCATGTATTCCTGAGAGGTAACCCAAGGTAGTGAAACTGGCTGGTTCGTTTAATACCATCCAGTGCCGGATCCGGTCGCCAAATCTACGGGTGCATAAATCTGTATATTCACTGAACCAATTTATAATTTCACGATTGGTCCAGCCCCCCTTATCCTCAAGTACCTGTGGCAAATCCCAGTGATACAGCACAGTCCATGGCTCGATGCCTAATTCCAGACAGGTATCGATCATCCGGTTGTAAAAGTCGATCCCTTTTTCATTGATCTTTCCGGTTCCGTCAGGCAGAATCCTGGACCATGAAAATGAAAACCGGAAGTTTTTAAAGTTTAAATTTTTCAGAAGCTTCAGATCGCTTTCGTACCGGTTATAAAAATCGATCGCTATTTTCCCATTCGATTGATCTTTTATATGACTTTTCTTGCTGGTAAATCGGTCCCAAACTGATTCTCCCTTTCCGTCGATATCCGATGCACCTTCAATCTGGTAAGCCGCAGTTGCAACGCCCCAATAAAAGTCATCTCCAAAATCACTTTTTAAAATTTCCTGAATTTCGCTACTTTCTGACAGGATCGGTTTTAATTTCCATAAAGCTGCCAGCAATGCCATTGATTTTAAAAATTCCAACCGAACCATTATTACTTCGTATCTGATTATTCTGACCGGCAAATTTATTATTTATAGGGAGATTCTTGGCTACTAATCTTAATGAATATTTTTCCGGAAATATATACTGGTATTTTTTAGGGGATCTCCTTGCCGGTAAGTGGCTGGACAGGCCCGGGTAAATTGGAGTTTTGAATTGTTTTATGGATATTGAATTTTGTTTTGCAGAGAGTCCAACTTGTTTTGAATGGAAATTACACTTTCACCTGGGCCTCCAATATAGGATTGGCAGCATTGGCCGGATAGATTTACTGATAGTTAATACATCTTCCGTTCGATGTTAATATGTGATAGTCTTATCAGAACAGTGAGCTTGTATGCTTCGTGATTTCTGTATTATCAACCACAGGACTGGTATTGGTATTCCTCTGTTTCCAGTTGTAATGAACAAGTTGTGAATTAAAAGTGCCATCATCAAAGAGGTCAATAATGGCATACATTGGTGGAAATTCCTGATATTTCCCAAACCACCAGGCCCCGCAGGCAGCTCCATTGCAAAGGTAGTCGATGCCCAGATAATTCGTTTTGTCAGCCAGATGAACATGTCCGCTGATAGCCAGCTTGATGTTTGGATAATCTGAAAACAAGTTTTTTATTTTTCGTGCATCCACATGCATCCAGGCTCCAGGTATGTTCCAGCTATCTGCTTTATCGTTGTTTCCGTCGAAGAAAACCGCAGTTGAAATGATCGGGATATGCGAAACCACACAAACAGGGGTTACAGTTCCTGTCTGTTTTAAATCATTTTCCAGCCATTCAAATTGCTCTTTGTCAAGCTTTGCGGTATACGATTGGTGGTCGTCTTTACGGTGAGAACTGTCGAGAAAAATGAAATGCCAGCCATTTTTGTCCATACTGTAATACCGGTTTGGAATTCCAAGTTCTTTAACAGCCCAGTTTTTTCCGAAGAGTGGATCGTTCTCAAGCTGTTTATCATTCAAGCCCCAGCCCCAAACATCGTGGTTTCCAATACAACTAAAAAGTTCATAATTTAGCTTCGAACGGTAATATTCACGCCACGAATCCCACTGTGCGGCAGTATCTTCCTTGCTTCGTTTCAAAGATTCCATGATATTATCGCCTGAATTAATCACAAAGTCAGGTTTTTCTTCCAGAAGATGAATCTCTTCCAGCAGATTTCGTATGCCTCTTTCAGGAACAGGCCCAGGATGAATATGCATATCTGTCAGGTGCACAAAACGAAGCGAACGTTTACCGGGCTTTCTGTCATTCGCCTTTAGTGATATGGTATTAGCTCCCAATAATCCGAATAAAGAAGTAGCAAGAAAATTTCTCCGTTTCATGGTTAGGATTATTTATTTACACTATTCAGTGATTTGAATCTTCTTAAGTATGTTAAGGGGTTAATCTGCAAGCATAATTTCTGATCAAACTTATACAGGACTGAAAAGATTCGTGTTAGGTTAGCGTTACCAATGTGGTGAGTTTAAGTTATTAAACTGCTAAAAAATCATTGCAGGGTGTTGCAGTTCTGTTAAGGAGCGAAACAAAGATGAAATAACTGACAGGTCAAGTATGCAATTAAAAGTGAGTTCAATTGCAACAAGTTGAAATATAACTTTTAAGGAGAGTTTTTAAATCAAGATTTTAATACCAGAACCCACGAAACATTTAACTTCGGATCAATACCATCGGCCTGAAGAACCTTTTTATTGGCCATATTTTGCTGATTTTTGAATCCATTTTCAAACAAGTCGCTCAGGAGGAAAAATTGAATCCATCGGTATATTTTGTACTCGGATGGCTGCAGTAGATCCACTAACTTCCAAGGTTTTTAAGAAAAGATTGAGCAGGAAAGCAACAAGTCTGCATGAGATATCACTAATAGCCTTGTATGTTCCAGGTAATGAGCACTTAACTGTTAATAATAAGAGTGCCCAAGCAATTCGTGAGATAGATTGTACAAATAATGCTTCCGAAGTATGCTTTCAAGAATTTCAAAAGTCAAGTCAGGAAATCTGATCTGTAATGCCGTCGAATTCTGAATCCACTCGGAAATTTCAGGAGCGGAATGGGTGAAATGGTCGAGGACTTTAATTCCCATCGATTTCAGGTAAGCGGCATTGCAATACTGTTCATATTGTTTCTTCATCGGTATGACGCAAAGCTTCTTACCCATAAAAATAGCTTCGGCTGGTCCTTCAAATCCTGCAGTACAAATTAGTCCGGTACAGCTCAAAAAGCTTTCAGTAAAGCCTTCCAGTGAAACTGGGCGAAATTGGATATTTCCTTCGGTATAGTTTCTTTTTGAATGTTTTGAAAAAACCTGCCATTCGACATCCGGAATCAGGGAAAGGACGTTTTGAATCTGCTGATCGCTATATGCAGGCAGGTAAACGGTGTAATGAGGGTTCAGGCTTGTTTCGGCATTTCGGATGTCATTACGAATAACCGGAGGAAAAATATCAGGAGAAGATCGTTTAAAATTGAACCCGTACTGATGAGTAACAGGAGCATAATGCTTCAGGATAAATTTCCCGAACCAGTCGCTGAAATCAGGTTGCGGAGCTGTAGGATGCAATACTGCACCCTGATGGCTTAGCCCAATACATTCCTTGTTTTGTAACCAGCATGCCCAAGCCGAAACCGGTTCAAAATCGCTGATAACCAGATCGTACTGCTCGATGCGCAAATTCCTGATGTCACGAAAAAACCGGATAAGCGACATCCGCTGAATGGTCTTTTGGATATCAACTCCGCCCTTTTGCCCGAAGATAAAACTCATTCCTGAGAAACGGTAATCGATCTTGAAAGGAACTTTTAAATCGGATTGGGTGCCACTGACCAAGACATCAGTGTCGGCCATCAATTTCAACATTGGAACTATTTCAGTGGCTCGGGCCAGGTGTCCGTTTCCGGTTCCCTGAATGGCGTATAGAATTTTCATTTTTGTATATTTTAAAAGAAACTTGCTACTCTCATTTCTTCAAGCATAGACCGGAATAATTGCTTTTTATCCGGAATGTAGAGTTCGTCAGACGGCGAATCGGGTTCTTCTTCATCCTCTTTCCCGGTATTGAAATAATTCAGTGTCCATTGACCGTTGAGGCACTCAGCCGCCGAAAAATGTTCGACCCAATCGCCGCAATTGATGTACCTGACCGTTCCTTTTTCGGTCGGAATGATTTTATCAACCGGAATATGGGTGTGACCGCAAATAACCACATCGATGTTTTTACTCAGTGCTGCCATGCCAATGGCCCGTTCGAAATTAGTCAGTACCTTTTTTTCTTTGATGATCCGGTCTTTCATCGATTTATAGAGAATCATATCCTGACCTCCAAAAGGCCGGATAAACACATTCAGAACCTTATTGAATCCGGTGAGCAAACCGTATGCTGCGGCTCCAAACTTTGCCAGCCAGGGCGAATTATGGATGATATGATCAAAAACATCGCCGTGAAAAATCCAGGTCTTCTGGTCGCCTGTGGTCAACTCCAACTGGTTTACGATGCTGAAATTACCTAGTCGGGTATAGTTGAACTTCCTGAAAACATCGTCGTGATTGCCGGTAATGTATACCACGTGAACGCCCTTTTCAATCATTTTCACAAACTGCCGGATTACTTTTAGGTGAGCCTTCGGAAAATAATTCCGGCTGAACCTCCACGAATCAATGATGTCGCCGTTTAAAACCAGCTTTTTAGGCTGAATGGATTTTAAATATTTGAGAAGGGGTTTGGCCTTGCTGGCGAGGGTTGCCAGATGGATGTCGGAAATAACTGCAATATCTAACTTTCGTATATCTTCCTGCATAAAGCCTGAGCTTAAAAGCTAACGCAAGTAGGATAGAAAATATTACAGACTGATTAATAATCAGTGAATTGTGTGTTAAATTATTGAACAAGCGGATCAGGGATCGAAACATCCATCCCTGATCCGCATAGTCGGTTTATTTGTCTGAACGTTTATAGCTGTAGATGATATTTCCGGTTATGCCAACAAAACTGACGGTAATGCTGTCGGCCTTTAACGATACCACCGAGAAACCTGGTTCAGAATGGCTGAAGACAGACATTTCGTTGGTGCTGCATGGACGGGTTTCACCTCCGGTGCCGGTCACGATGTAGTCAAGCTTTCCTCCCTTTTCGTGCAGATGTTGCATGTCGTGGTCGTGGCCACAGAAATAGAACTGGGCATTGTACTTTTCGAGCAAAGGTTTGACTTTTTGAATCATTTCCGGGGTGTTTCCGTGTTTCTGGCTGGCCGAATAAATCGGATGGTGTCCAAAGACGAGGATACATTGTTCCTTTGAACCGGCCAATACATCTTTCAGCCATTTTATCTCTTTGGCAGTGTCCTGTTTCACGACATCAGGATACCCTTCTTTTTTCCAATATTCATTGACCAGCGGTGGAGTATCGAGAAAGATAAAACGCGCAGAAACTGATTCGCTTACCTTTCTGACAAAGGTGTAATAACGATCGGTCATTCGCCAGCGACGGCTAATATTTGTATAATCAATTTCAGCCTGGGAATTGCCTTTGTAATCATGGTTTCCAAGAACCGAGAACCACTCTGCCTGAAGAGAATTCGATTTATACACATTTTCAAAATTCGCCATCCACAGCGGATCCTGAGTGGAAGCAACACCGCTCATCTGGAAATTATCGCCGCAACTCACCACAAATTTGGCATTGATGCTATCGGCTGTTTTTCCCATTTGATCGGCAACTTTAAGTTGAGAGCCATAACTATTCCAGCCCCAGTCGCTCACGATGATGAAGTTGAAGGCTTTGCCAAAGGTTTTTGAGGTGACTATTTCCACAGGCTTTGCCGTCGGGGCTTTTGGCGGAGGGGTACACGAGGCCAGAAGGATTACCGAAATGAGTAACCCGGAATTAAAAATGTTCATTTTCATTCGATCTATTTTATTTTATTGGAAATTGGAAAATTGATTTAAAGAAAACACCCATGGCTGAAGCTTGTAATTCAAGACCATGGGCGTTTTTACATTTATCCTTCAAACTATTTGTCTGAGTTTACAGAGGAGCGATATCAATTACTACAAATGTACCAGGGATTAACTTGGACTTGGCAGTGCCGGTTTGAGCTTCAAAATCGGCAGAAGTCGTGTAAATGTGATGAGTTTGTTTATTCAGGGTAATCGTTTTTGCTCCTTTTTGAGTCTTGATGGTTTCTGAAACAACAAATGAGTCTTTGTTCACTTCTTTCACCACCGTTACTGTACCTTCGCCATTCGAAGTATACACACATTTGAGGGCCGGGTCAAAAGCTGCACCATCACATTTTTCGCCAATAGGCAAAGTTGTGATCACCTTTCCCGTTTCAGCATCCAGCACGATCAGGAGTTTATTGGCACATGCGCTGAACAAACGGTGCGTTTCATTATCGAGGGCCAAACCGGTAGGTTCTGTTCCCGGAGCAATCGGCCACACTTTTTCAACTTTGAACGAGACGGCATTGATCACCGCAACACTGCTGGCGCTTTCCAGATTCACATAAATCTTGCCTTTTCCGTCGGTTGCGGCTGCTTCAGGATTTCCGGTAAAATCAATGGTTGCAACGATTTCATTGGTCTCGGCATTCATGACCGTAGCATTGTTTGAATGTCCATTGAATACAAAAACCTTATTACTGAATGAATCAAAAAGAATCGCATCCGGACTTTTACCCGTTACCTCGATCTTTTTAATGACTGTAAACGTTTTCGTATCGAAGATGGTGACCGAATTATCATTCTTGGTGCTGATAAATCCTTTATTCAGAGCCGGAGCGATGGCAATTCCATGAACACCGTCCAAACCGGTTATTTTTCCGGCAACCTTGCCATTCGACTGATCAACAGCCTGAACCATGGTTCCGTGTGATACATAAACGCGGCCTGAAGTATCGTCCGAAAACAGATAATCCCATTTTTCGTCGCCTTCCAGTTTGAATTTGTTTGCAATTTTGTATCCTTCCCTGGCGCTATTCTGCGAATAAACAAATCCAGCGGTCAACAGAATGATTAATACTACGGTTATTTTTTTCATGAGTATCTTGTATAAAAATTGAAATTACTGGACTGGTTTGGTGGTTGGCAGATGTTTATTACCGGTTCCATCGGTCGGATAGGCACCCATGTCGCGATTCAAAGGCATTGCGCTGCCAACTGAATAAAAAGGAACAGAAGCGCTTGTTGTACCGGTTCCGATAGCAGGCGAACCTGCCTTTAAAGAAGGAATGGTATTATCAACCAAACAAACGGTGACATCCTTGTCCCAGTTGGTAAATACAGTTCCACAAGCAGTAAGCCCTGCAGCAATCTTGTCGCTTGACTGAGCTATACCTGCTGATCCAGTAACATAAGGCATGTTGGTGAATGAATCGACTTTGGCATCGTACATATACAGGAGGTTGTTGGAGTATTTGCAATTATTTACATCCGCTTTTGTGGTGATATTGATCCCATTACGGCAACCAACAATAACATTGTTATAAATATTTGCTGCAGCGAACTGGTCAACCAGAATAGCCGACGAAAGCTCACCCACTTTTCTCCAGTTGCCATTGACGATGGTATTGTTATAAATGTTCCATTTGGTTTGAGGCGTTAAAACCGTTTTACCTGTACCAAGTTTTATTCCACTGTTTGAAGAGCTCCAGATATAGTTGTAAGCAATGTCTCCATGGGCTCCGGCTTTAATGTTAAATAAATCACCATCAGGACCACCTAAACGTTGCATCACATTTCTTTTAAGACTACAAGTAATATTTCCTGCTAAATGGACACCATCGTCAATGCCACCAAACATCCAGTTGTCTTCAAAAATAATTTTAGCTCCGCCATCATAACTCTGGCTGCCTTCCACATCGAAACTCGCCTGAGCGCTTCCGGTTGCATCAGGTCCACCGGTATAGTTGATGTGTGTAAATTTTATACTAACGTATTTTGCGGTCGAATCAACCAGAATTCCACCCCAATATCCTTTGTCTCCAAGATTAGCATAGGCTGTGGAAGGATCTTTAACCGAAATCGTAACCGGTTTTGCTTCGGTTCCATTACTGATCAATGTTCCTGCAATTTCGATCCGGTAATTTCCGGTGGCAAGAATCTTAGCGCCTTGTGAAATGCCAAAGGAATCCTTTGGATTAACAATCATATCACCATCCAGGTAGTAGGTCGAATCCTGTTTCAGACTGCCTTTCAAAGTGCCCTTCAAATGAGCGCTTTTAATGTACGCGCCGGCAGGCGGAGGTGTGTTTGTACTCGATACTAAGTCAGAACTCTTCTGGCAGGCAAAAAACGACATTGCGACAAAGCCAGTCAATAAATAGGAAAGAAGATTTTTCATACTTGTAAAAATTAATTGATTAATGGTTAAATGGAATATTTTAAGCCGATGTAAAAACTTTGGTAGTTATATGATTTTTCAACCAGGGTATGGTCGTCTTTGATATAGCGTTCGATTGGGCTGTTCAGAATATTTGAGGCTTTTGCATTGACAAATAGCTTTTTCCCGATCTTTTGTTCTATTGCAAAGCCCAGGTTGTGGTAATTCGCCTGATAGATGTCTTTCGCGTAGGCATCGCTTGGCGTTAATAAATTGTACCCTTGCATGGTATAGCTTAGACTTGATTTGAATCCCCAGTCCTGATTGCGGTACGAAACACCAAGATTGAACAGGTGCGGCGATTGTCCGACCAGTGGCCGCGTTTCAATTTTCGTAATGGTATTCTGGTATGCATTATCTACGATGACAAAATAATGCTTAGGCACATCCACTGCCGAATGAGTATAGGTGTAGTTGCTGTTAAATCCAATATTACCAAAGTACTTTATAGCCACCAGTTCCAGTCCGTAATTGGTGCAATTGGCGATGTTCTGGAAGGATTTGCTTTCACTGCCCGATTTCACAATTTCTTCAATCGCATTGTTTATTTTTTTGTAGAACACTCCGGCGGTAAGAACTTCTTCTTGTTTTGGATAAATTTCGTAGCGGATGTCAACACTGTTTCCGGTAGCATGCTGCAAATTTGGATTTCCACTCTGAGCTCCTGCACGCGGATCGGAATACGGAATAATTTCGGTATAACCTTGTCTGTTGATGGCCTGATAAACCGAGAATCGAAGGTTTTGCCGGTCGGTGATTTTGTATGTCAGATGAAGGCTCGGTAAAACATCAAAATAGTTGAGCGTTGCACTGGCAACCGGAACCTGCAGATTATTCTGGTTGTGCTCGTTGGTCATAAAGGTGAACTCAGCCCTGACCCCGGTGAGCACTTGCAGTTTCCCAAACGAGGTTGTAACCATTCCATAAACCGCTTCCACATTTTCCCACGCCCTGTAATTTCCCGGATTTAAGTAGGCGTTCCCTTTTTGTTGCTGTTCGTTCCGGCTATTCGAGAGAGGAACAGTCAGCATGTCGGGATTCGGGTAGTTGGCATAATCGGAGGTCGGATCAAAAAAGTATTCGTTGGCATAGTTTTGCCTGAATTTTCTCCGGGCCATTCCTCCTGCCTTAAACTCAAAATTATGGTCGAAAAGTGGGGTTTTGTAAATGACATTCAGATTTGCAGATGCGTTTTCATCCTTATTCCATTGCCAGTTCCGTGTAACCGGTCTGGAATAATTTAGCGTGGCCGGACTATTTGTTCCTAGTTTTGCCAGAACAATACTTGCAAAATCGGGTGAGCTGGAATTTGCCCTGGCATATAAAATGGTCCAGTCAATATGGAGTTTGTCTGATAATTTGTGTTCGCCGATTAAGGTGGTGGTCCATAGTCCTGAAATGTCAGACTGTGTCTGGGTTTCGATCGGACGAATGTTTTGTCCGCCGTTTTCGGCCTGCCGGTCGGAGAATTCCCTCACCCGCAATTCCTCGCTTTGAAATAAGGAACTAAACAAGGAGATTTGGTTGTTCCTGTCGAACTGGTAATCGAATTTGACATATCCGCCATATTTGTTTTGGCCTTTGCTGAAAACCTGATGTTCCCAATATTCCGCTACATTTTTGTTTGTATTCGGATCGGGTGTGTAACTGGTATAATCATAGGTATTTGCCTGCGAGGTATTTTGAGCGCTCAAAGCGAATAGTACCCCCAGTTTTTTGTTGAAAAACCGGTCTCCGCCTGAAAAATTGAAAAGAAAATCCGGAGTGTCTTTTTTGGGTTCAACGACCAGGTTTTTCCGTGGGAATTCTGATTCCTGAGCCAGATAATCGGGTCCGTGTATCGCACTGAAATCTTTTGAAGCGACGGTGCTGTTGTCGAAAGTTAAGAAGTCATGATTGGTGTAATACATATTATACCCTGAACCAGCTTCCACTTTAAAGAACCGGTGATCGGAGGCTTGTTTCATTTTTATATTGACGGTGCCACCAATTGCGTCACCTTCGACATCCGGAGTCAACGATTTGACCACTTCAATACGTTCGACCAAATCCGATCCAATCATGTCCAGCGATGCCGCACGGCCTGATGAACTGGTGCTGGGCATGGCAACGCCGTTCAGCATCGCGCTGTTGTAGCGTGGAGGCATGCCCCTGATCACCACCTGTGCGTTGCTTCCGGTGTTGTTTTTAATCATCGAAACCCCCGACACGCGCTGAAGAACATCGGCCACATTCAGATCGGGCAGCGACTCAATCGTCTTTGCACTGACGACATTGATGACCTGGTTCGAATTCCGTTCTGAATTCCGGGCGCTGATATCGGTACTTTTATCCGTCTGCAACACAATATCTACCTGTCCCAGTTCTTCACTTTCCGGAGTAAGTTTGAAATTGAGGATCGGGTTATCACCGGTCCGGATGGTTAATTTGCTTTCAGCCTTATGGTAGCCGATGTATTTGCAAACAACCTCGTATTCGCCCCTTGGTACATTCTTGAAAAAATACGACCCATCCAAACCCGATACCGTTTGAAGCTTTAATTCTTTTACGGTAACGGTTGCGCCGATCAATATTTCTCCGGTTTTGGCATCATTGATTTTACCTTTGAGCACGGCTGAAAAAATTGGGCTGGAAAAGGAAGACAGGATAAGAAGACAAATGAGAATACGCTGCATAAAGATTTATATAAAGTAAAATACCTGGTATCGCTGTTCGAAAGCCGAATATCTGTTGTATTTTAATCGAAAAACTGTGAATAAAAACACAAGATGTCCCAAGCTGATGAGTCAAATTAGGGTACAATGTTAGGCTCAATCTCTGGTGTCGTCAATGGTTACTTTAACCGAAAACCGATAGTCATTTTCACTATGGTCCACGAAAATTGCGTTAAACATTGTAATTCAAATGCTTTGAAATACAAAAAGATAGGAGTGTAACTGGAAATTAATCGCTGAAATATTTTCCTAATAAATGATTAATCGTTAATTAATCATTTGCCCTTGATGATCATCGGTGGTTCGTATAAATTTGAGGTTCAATAAAACGGAGATTTTGGACAAGCAAATCAAACGAATTATTATCGCCGACGACCATGCTGTCGTTCGCACGGGATTACAGCTCATCCTGGAAGAAACCGATGATATGCGTATCTGTGGTGAAGCATCGAACGGATTTGAACTAGTTGAAAAGCTCAGGCACACGAAGTACGATCTGGTCATTTTGGATATTTCGATGCCAGGGAAAGATACACTGGACCTGATCAAAGAGATTCAATCTAACTGGGCTGGGATTCCTGTGGTGATTTTCTCTATGAGTCAAGATGAAGTTTATGCTTTACGGATGATTCGGAACGGAGCTTCCGCCTACATCAACAAAGAAACTGATCCTCAACAGATCATAGAAGTATTACGGATTGTTCTGTCCGGAAGAAAATATTTTAGCCAACAGCAAAGCGCCATGCTGGCTGAATTGGTGACCGAACCCGAAAAGAATGCATTTTCACTGCTGCACGAAACACTTTCTGATCGCGAATTTCAGGTATTTTTCCTACTGGCCTCAGGTATAAAAAAATCTGAAATTGCCAAAAAGCTTTCTATCAGTAAACATACCATCGGAAACCATCGGAGTAACATCATGCACAAGATGAACCTGGCTGCCAATTCCGAATTTACACGGTACGCCATTCGGCATGGAATTGTGAAATGAAGAAGTCCTGGCAAATCGCTTTGGTGTTAATTCTTTCGATCCTTTGGTTATTCTTCGCAACCTCCTGTCAAAAACCCTCGGACGAAAGCCAAAAAACTCAAACTATCTCTGAAATTGAAAAATTGCTGTCAGCTACCAATGACTCGGGCCCGGTTTCAACTGACCATGCTATTGAGTCAGCTCATAAAGCCGTATCGATGTCACGAAGCATACAGAACGATACCTTGCTCATTCAGTCGTGGTTGGTATTAGGTTATAACTTCCGTCTTCGGGGCGAAAATGACGAAGCATTCGATTTTTTTCAGGATGCACTGGACCTTTCTAAAAAGTCAGGATACGAACGTGGAAAATGTCAGTCTTTAATTGAATCAGGAACTATTTTTTATATCCGGGGCCAGTTTGATAAATCAAGCGAGCTTTTCCAAAAGGCACTGGGAATAGCGCAAAAAAATAAATATCCGGATCTCGAAGCAAGTACCTTAAATCAAATTGGCAAATACCTGCACACCACCGGACATTTTGAAGAATCGGTTAAGTATTATCAGCGTGCCATTGCCATCTATAAAATATTGGGAAACAGTCAGCAATCTGTATCTGTTTTATTAAGTCTTGGTAAAACCTATAACAATGATGGCAACTTTTACATGGCTTTAAAGTATTATTTGGATGCTTTTACAGCCTGCAAAAAAACAAATGACTTTGTGAATTTGGCTGATGTCTGTAACCATCTGGGAACTGTTTATCTTTCGTTAAACCAGCCAGACAGATCGATGGAGTATCACCGAAAAGCCCTGAATTATCGCTTAGTTCTGAATACACCTGAAGGATTGGCCAATTCGTATAACAACATTGGAAAAGTTTTCCTGATGAAGAATCAGCTTGACAGCGCTCAGCTATATTTTTCGAAAGCGTTGAGCAACTGCGAACAAATCGGGTACATCAAGGGAAAAGTAAAAGCCCTGACCAATTTGGGGAAAGTCGAAACCCTCCGGGCCAATTTTCCTGATGCTGAAAGATATTTGCTTCAATCACTCAGTATTGCCAGAAACTCCGGGTATGTTGCCGGTATTGCTGAAACTTCGCTCGAATTGGGCAATGCATATCTGGGCTTACATAAATCAGATTCAGCCAGACAGTTTTTTCAACTCTCTCTCGAAAAGGCAAAACTGGCAAACCTGGTTCAATTAGATCATGACGGCTATTGGGGTTTATACCAATGTTCACTGATTCGAAAAGATTTTGAAAAATCGCTGGAATATTACATTCTTTTCTCACAGGCGGAGAAAAAACTCATGCAGGCGGAAGAAAATCAGCGTTTATCAGAATTACGAATCTCGTTTGAGACCGAAACGAAAGAAAAAGACAATGAAATGTTACGAAAATACATTGAATTCCAGAAAATGTCCATCCTTCGAAAGGACGCATTTATGTGGATTTTCATCGCTGCTTTAGGTTTAACAGTGGCATTTTCAGCTATGTTTTATTTTCGTTTCGAAAGCAAGAAAAAGGCCAACCGAAGGCTCGAACAACTCAATAATCAGATCACCATACAAAATCAGGAGCTGGAGAAACTGAACAAAGATCTTGAAATTGCCAACCGCGAAAAGGACAAGATATTTTCGATCATTACCCACGAACTTCGTAACCCGCTTTTCTGGTTTAAAAACCTGACCGAAATGCTTTCGTTGAAATACAGCTCGATGCCGCCCGAGAAAGTTCAGAAAACCCTGGTGGCCCTTGACGAATCGGCCAAAAATGCATTTCACCTGATGGACAATTTGCTGCATTGGTCGCGGTCGCGCCTGAACCGGATTACCCCGGTAATCACGGAACATTCGCTGGAGAAACTGGTTACCGAATCTTCACGGATGTATGAGACCATCCTGAAACAAAAAAACATCCGACTGGTTACCAATCTTTCCGGAGATTCGGTTATCAGGGCTGACGCTGATCTGTTTATGTGTGTGGTTCGAAACCTGGTTTCGAATGCCATCAAATTTACGCCGGAAAATGGAACCATCGAGATCGCCTCTGATCGTGAACGGCAGCATTATGTCATTTCGGTAAGCGATTCGGGTATTGGGATCGACCGGAAACACAAAAAGTCGATCTTCAATTCCGAAGTGAATTCTATATCGGTGGGTTTAATGAATGAAAAAGGTTCGGGATTTGGCTTGAAACTGTGCAAGGAGTTTGTAAAAAAGAACCGTGGAAAAATTTGGGTGGCTGACAATACTGCTGAAGGAGGTTCCTGTTTCTGCTTCACAGTCC
Source organism: Prolixibacteraceae bacterium (assembly GCA_025355875.1). GTDB lineage: Bacteria > Bacteroidota > Bacteroidia > Bacteroidales > Prolixibacteraceae > Aquipluma. The sequence continues at coordinate 16,872 of JANXYV010000091.1, forward strand.
CTTCGGCAAATTTTAATAATCACCAGGATACATGATTCTGTTGCAAAGGCATTGATTCATTGCAAAACTATTTTGTTACAGCGAAAATGATGGAAATTAAACTCATAAATAACTATCCTCTTCTTCGTAACCAGGCGACCCTTCTATTTGTTTCGGTTTTTTTCCTGAAAATAAATTTTTGATTTTTTGCATGGTATGAAATTTTGCTAAAACCTCCTTCCCTGAAAAAAAAACTCCAAGCCAGAATATATTTGTAGCGATTAACAGTGATGTAACCGCAAAAGAAGTGGTTTTGATTCCCAATTTTAGAAATGGAACGATAAAGACCATCCCCCAGAAAATCCAGGATAAGATAATCAGACCAAACCCTAGCAATTGACCTTTCTTCATGCTTTTGTCAGTTTTGTCTAACCCGGTAAGTTTGATGTTCTTTAATGATATCAGTATATCTCAGGTAAACATCGTCGACAATGGCTTCCCATGGGTGATAAATTGTTTTTCGCGCTCCTTCTCCTGCTTTCCTGATCGCCTGTCGGTTATTCATCAGCCCGGATATCATTCTTGAAAGGTCGCCTGAATCATTTTCGACCAGAAATCCATTAACACCATCCATAATCTTTTCAGACGATGAACTGTTTCTGACCAAAACTGAAGGAATATTAAATGCTGCTGCCTCCTGAATGACCAAAGGAGAATTGTCATAAACCGATGGAAATACAAATAAATCAGAAGCAGCGAAAACACATTGAAGAACTTCACGATCAGTGATCACTTTCAGGAAAACTACATCATCCTGAAGCTGGTAATTTTTTACCAGTTTTTTCATATCATTGGCAGCATAACCTTCGCCAACAAAAACCATTTTAAACGACTTTCCTGATTCTTTAATAATCCTGAGCGATTCGATGATTAATCGGATGTTTTTTTCCCATCTGTGCTGGCCCACAAAAAGCATCACAAATTCATCATTTCCTGCCTTTATCATTTCAAGCCCTTTTTTCCGGTATACAATTAATTTTTTTTTGTCGGGCGCTACCATATCTGTTCCGTTTGGCATAACCTCAAATGAGCCATTGAATCCGTAGTCTTTCAATGTTTGCCCGGTAGCTGCATTTGGAATCCACACCATGTCGGCTGAGTTGTAAAAATGAAGTGTCATATTTACCAGGAAATCGATAAAATGATGGTTATTGATAACTTTGGCAAAGTCGTCGCGATATTTGGTATGAAAAGTGGTTACCAATGGTATGTTGAGTTTCTTAGCAAGCTTTTGGGCAGCATGCCCACTTATAAATGGGCAGTGGGCATGAATCAGGTCGAAACCGACTTTTTTGATTTTCTTTTTATAATCAATATCAATTTGAGGCAATCCTACACGATAAGGATTCATCCCCGGCAGAAGTACTGATTTAAATCTGATGACTTCGTAAGACACTTTATCTTTGTAATCTTTGACATTGGGCGCTACCACCATACTTTTACCATATTTTTCATTCAGCCAAAAGGCATAGCTATGAGCCGTCATACCTACTCCGTCCATGATCGGGAAGTAGGAATCGTTGAATTGTCCGGTTGTGATATTCATAAGTCAAAATAATGATTAGCTTTTTTACTCGCGAAGCAGATGTTTGATCAATGTTTACGTCTTTATTTGAAATGCGTTACCATTCAGGTCTTGAATTAGTTTTGGCAGAGAATCGGAGACCAATAGTTAGTTGAAATTCAATAGTGAAAATTCGTGATCCGGGGAAAAAGGGAATAAATTAAACATAGGAGGTATTAATCCCCGTACAGTAGATTTTTTTTGTCTACTGACAGGTTGAATGATGTTTTGAGGCTTCCAGCCAATCGTAAGTTTAGGAGCTATCAAGACTGGATTTTCAAGATACTCGAGCATATCGGTCAGCATATCAGCCTGATAAGGGAAAAGTAATTTTTTACGGTTTCCCATTGAGCGAAGTATTGAAACCATATTTCCCGTATTTGCTTTTGCCTTTGGGTAAGCGAAGGCTCCGGTCCGTAACATTTTTGCCGATTGAAAATCAGCCGGATTAGTTGAATAGATTACTAATGGGATTTGCGGCCATTTACTTTTTACTTCTTCTAACATGGCAACAGCATCTTTACCTTGCATCCTTAAATCCAACAGTAATATATTGTATGGACTGGAAGCAATTTCTTTCAGTAGTTCGTCACCATTCTCCGCTTCTTCCTTGATAGCCACATCAGTACTTTGGTCGAGGATCAAATGTAATCCAAAACGCAATACCTGGTCATTATCAGCAATAATCAGAAGTTTTAATGTCATATCTATTGGGTTTGTGTCCAAATTTATTACGACGAAAGTAGACTTCTTTTAATTGCAGTTTGTAAAGTAAGAATTAATAAATAATTAATAAACGGTTACAATTCAATTACTTAGTAAATAGATTCGTAAATATTGAAGTTTAGTACCTTTAAGAAATTTGACTATCACCAGTTAAATTTTTGTCGATAAAAGATGATACGAGATTTTCAAATCCAGCTTTCTTCCAGAATTTCACCTTTAATGCTGACTATGATTTCTTTTACCGGAACTTTACGGTTTGCCTGAGCAGCTCCCATTTGTACCAGTTGCGACAAACCTCCGCAGCACGGAACTTCCATCATCATGATGGTAATTGTATTCACTTTGGCTTCGTCGATAAGGCGGCGGATTTTCTCCACATAAATTTCTTTCCCCTGATCGAGTTTGGGGCAGGCAATCACAAGCGACTTTCCGGCCAAATGTTTGGAATGGAAATTTCCTAAACTGAAAGCTACACAGTCGGCTGCCAATAATAAGTCTGTTCCGATGAACGCTGAACCTGCCGGATTGATGAGGTGCATCTGGACCGGCCACTGGCGAAGCGCTGAAGGGATTTCGGCTGAGCCGGCTTCGGGTGCAAACCTGATGTTTTTCGGGTCAAATTGCACCTCCTTCGAGCTGGGGCATCCACCCGAAGCATGTCTGCCGGCGGGTTCAACTTTTCCGGCATGTACTTCAGCAATGACAGCGTCCACACTGAAAGGAATTTCATTGGCGCAGGTTCTCAGGAAACTTACGGCTTGTTTCAGGAATACTGTTTCACCATGTTCTTTCAGATGTTTCAGATGGGCCACCAAGGTATTTCTACCTTTTGGAATAATCTGTTTCACTACCACGATTTCATCGTATTCGTCAGCTTCCCGCTTTTCGATCGTAATTGCGCCTTCCGGGCAATGACCCAAACAGGCTCCCAATCCGTCACACATCAATTCGCTGATCAGTCTGGCCTTTCCATCGATCATTTGCAACGCGCCTTCGTGGCAGTTTGGCACACAAAGACCGCATCCGTTACATTTCTCTTCGTCAATAGTTACAATTTCGCGTATCATATTTTAGTATTTTACCGCAACAAATCTACCAACGATCTGTTCGTATTCTTGTATCAAATGTTACAAACAACAAATTTTTATGATTCAGCCCGAAATACTTTGCCAGTCGCCCATTTTCAGGGGAATTTCTCCTGAAGATCTTGAAAAATTGTTCAGCCAGATCCACTTTCAGGTTAAAACATATCAGAAGAACGATTGGATTGTGAATAGAGGTGAAGTGTGTGATCGACTGCTTATTATTCAGACGGGAAGTGTGAAAGCCGAGATGAACGATTATTCAGGCAAAACGATAAAGATTGAGGATTTGTCTGCGCCATGGCCGTTGGCTACTGCCTTTTTATTCGGAAAGGGAAACCGGTTTCCGGTAAGCCTGTCAGCCACTTCCGGCGTGGTTATCTTATCCATTCCAAAACCGGAATTTGTAATGCTGCTTCAGCTGAATTCAATGATCCTGACCAATTACCTGAATACCATTTCAAGCCGGGCCCAATTCCTTTCTCAGAAGCTAAAATTCCTTTCCTTTAAAACCATTCGTCAAAAAATGGCCCATTTCCTGCTCGAACAGGCAGGCGACCGTTTGCAGACGGTTGAAATCAGTCAGTCACAAGGGCAACTGGCCGAAATGTTTGGAGTGACCCGTCCTTCACTGGCCCGAACACTGGGAGAGATGTGCCGGGAAGGGTTGATTGAAACCGACCGGCGCTGCATTAAAATTCTGGATAAAACCCGAATGAATCAATTACTGAAAAGCTGAAAGATCAGTTTTTACTACTCTTCATCTGGCCTGATTTTTACGATATTGTAACTTAACACAATATTCATAATAATCAATATGTCAGTGCTTTAAGCTCTTTTTCAGAAGGTGTAATCTTAAATTAACAGATGTGTAATCGTTCTGTAACATTAAGGAAGAATCTTTGCAGCACATTTAACCAAAAACAAAAATTAAAAGTAAAGACAATGAAAAAATTTACCTTGATTGCATTGTTGCTGGTTTCCGGGCTTATATTTAAAGCTCATGCCCAGGAAGCAACAACCAATGAGAAACTTAGCGAAGTAAATGACAAAGTGAACGGTTTAACCGAAAGAATTGCCACCGATGAAGCTGATCTTCAGAAATTAACCAAGATCAAAATCTCAGGTTATATTCAGGGACAGTACCAAATGACAAGTAGTCCTCTTTTGGATGCAGGTTCGAACAACTATTTCTCAATTCGTCGTGCCAGGGTAAAATTTACCTATGAAGCAACTGATGGAATTAAATTCGTTTTACAACCAGACTTTGCTCCCGGAGCACTTTCCATCAAAGATGCATATGCAGTGTTAAACGACCGTTGGACAAAGTCTTTCAGCTTATGGATGGGAAAATTTAACCGCCCAAACTACGAAGTTGAATATTCTTCAAGCCAGCGAGAAGTGGTTGAACGCTCTTTGGTAATCCGTACATTATATCCTGGTGAACGCGCGATTGGTGCCAAATTGGAATACAATCCTACCACCCTTCCTTTACATGTTCAGTTGGCCATGTTCAACGGAGCTGATGGTCTAACCATTAATGACCGTGCAGGTGCAAATATTAACCCGAACGAAAACAAAGACTTCGATAACTTCAAAGATGTAATGGCCCGTGCTACTTATAACATAAGCTTAGGTAGCTTTGGCGGACTTGACCTTGGCGCACATGGATATTGGGGACAAATGAAAGCCTATAATACTACAACTTTGAAAAGTGATTATACAACTACAGAAGCCATCAAATTTGGTGATCCGATCAAAAGACATTGGATCGGTGGTGAATTCCAGTTGTTTGCTGACGTGTTGGGTGGAATGTCGCTGAAAGGTGAATATATCGCAGGTATGAATGGAACAACCGGATTTTCTGGAGTACCAGCAGGAACCGATCCTGTAAAAAACCCTGCAATTCCCGGAGTAGCAAACTACCAGAATAATTTTGCGGGATATTACCTGTATTTCATCAAGAATTTGGGTAAGAAAAATCAGTTTGCCTTCCGTTACGATTACTATGATCCAAACACCGACATTACCGGAGCGGATGTTGCAATAAAGAAATATTCTCCAACTGATCCTATGCTGAAATCTAAAACCAGCGGTCAAAGCGACCTGGCCACTACCACTTTCGATTTTGCATTACATCACTATTTCGACGACAATTTGAGAATCACTCTTGATTATGCTGTTGTTCAGAACGAAAAAGTGGGTACACCCGGAAAAGTGGTCAACAATGTAAACGATGCTCATGGAAATCCTGTGGTTGTAGATTGGAGCAACGCGATTAATCAGAATGTTCTTACCCTGAGAATCCAGGCTAAATTTTAATCGAAGAATAATTACATCTTAAAATCAGAAAAAATGAAATCAATCAATATAAAAAGGTTTGCAGTGGTTGCCATTCTGCTTGGCATGATTGGGTTTGCTTTTGCGCCTGCTGCTGATAAAATCGTGGTTAAAGGTTCGGACACCCTGGTTATCCTTGCTCAAAAATGGGCTGAAGTCTATATGAAAAGCAATCCAAGTGTAGCTATTCAGGTAACCGGAGGTGGTTCAGGTGTTGGTATTTCAGCTTTAATTAATGGAGCTACTGACATTGCCAACGCTAGTCGGAAAATGAAACAAACCGAGAAAGAAAAACTGAAAGCAAGATACAATACCTTAGGTGTTGAAGTGGCATGCGCAAAAGATGGTATCACCATTTATCTGAATCCAGCCAACAAAGTGACTGAACTGAGCATTGACCAGTTGAGCAAAATCTTCAAAGGCGAAATTAAAAACTGGAAACAGGTTGGCGGAGCTGATGCTGACATCAAACTGTACGGACGTGAAAACAGTTCAGGTACCTATGTATTCTTTCAGGAAAACGTAGTAAAAGGCGACTATGCACCTAGCTGCCAGACTTTGCCGGGAACTGCAGCTGTTGTGAATGCAGTTAAAAAAGACCCGAATGCGATCGGATACGGTGGCGCTGCTTATGCTGAAGGAATTGAAATCTGTAAAGTAAAAAAGGATGACAAAAGCAAAGGATGTATTCCAACTGCTGAAACCATTAAAACCGGCGAATATCCTATCACCCGTTACCTGTATATGTACCTGAGGAATAAACCAACCGGAGCAATGAAAAGCTATATCGATTGGATTTTAAGCCCAGAAGGACAGAAATTGGTAGTTGAAATGGGATACTTTCCAGTAAAATGAAAGATCGGAAATCTTTAAATAGAACAGCAACTAAATGAAATTTAGCGAGTTATTTTCATCTGAAAATAACTCGCTTTATTCATTTCAATATTCACAATCCTGGAAAGTGTTTTATGGCTAAAAAAACCAAAAAGGCAAAACGGTCAGAATTGACAGATTCCGGACTGATCGATATCACCAAAAGGAAATTCAGGTGGAGCGATTATCTGGCCGAGAAAATTATCAGAGGGACGGCATTTCTATCAATCACGATCATCATCCTGATTTTCTTCTTTGTTTTTCGCGAGTCCATGCCAATTTTCAATACTGCAAAGCCAGAGGTCAAAACTGAAACCGAAAAGACTTCGGGCAATACTCAGGAAACCTATGGTGAAGTTACTGACCCGGCAACTGCGCCCGGGGTAAAGGGAGCTGACAGTACGGTGAGCGACCAGCCCGAACTTCAGGAACAATATGGTGATATAAAAGACAATGTTATTGTTTCGGATTCGGTTAAAAATGCCGCCTACACGGTCAGCGCCGGAAGCGGCCACGACGACAATCAGTCAGCATTAAAATCATTACTGACCAAAGATTGGGTACCTGTATCTCAAAATCCACGCTACGGAATCCTTTCGCTGATTATCGGAACATTCAAGATTACCATTATTTCCATTCTGTTTGCCGCACCGCTCGCCATTATGGCTGCACTCTATACCGCATCGTTTGCGGGCAAACGACTGAAGGAAATCATAAAACCCACCATCGAATTGCTGGCCGGATTCCCTTCTGTGGTGATCGGTTTTTTTGCTTTAATGGTATTGGCAACTTTTCTTCAAAATATATTTCATTACGATACCCGGTTGAACTCCTTTGTGGGAGGAATTGCCATGGGAATCGCGGCTATCCCGATCATTTTTACAATTACTGAAGACGCACTCACAGCGGTGCCCCGAACGTTTAATGAAGCAAGTCTGGCTTTGGGCGCTTCCAAATGGCAAACTGCCTTTTTTGTGATACTGCCGGCAGCAACCCCCGGGATTTTTGCTGCGGTACTTCTGGGAATTGGCCGAGTTTTCGGCGAAACCATGATCGCATTAATGGCTACCGGAAATGCCGCTTTGATGGACCTGAATCCATTTACCTCAGTCCGCACATTGGCCGCAACCATTGGCGCCGAGATGGCCGAAGTGGTTTTTGGCGACACGCATTACAATGTGCTTTTTCTGATTGGATCGCTCCTTTTCATCTTTACATTCATCCTGAATGCCATTGCTGAGTTCTATGTCAAAGGAAAATTAATGAAACGAATCCAGGGAAAATGATCAAGAGCTTTAAAAAAGATATCAAAGGTATTCTGATTGAAGGTGTAACCCTTTCAGCTGCCTTGCTGATCATTGCCATTGTGGTGGTCATGATCACAGTCATTGTAATCGGTGGGAAAGAGCAGATTTCATGGGATTTCCTGACCAAATTTCCGGAAGACGGAATGACCAAAGGCGGAATTTTCCCTGCAATTTACGGAACGGCTCTTTTGGTCATCATCATGTCGGTGGCAGCAGTTCCCTTCGGAACCATTACGGCCATCTATCTGACTGAATATGCCAAGGAAAATTCAATCATTGCCAAGACTATCCGTTTTGCAGTGAGGACGCTGGCTGTAATTCCTTCGATTATTTATGGTTTGTTTGGGCTTGGCTTTTTTATCAAATTTGTCGGGACACAAATGGACAGCACTTTTCTGGGCGGTCAATTAAAATGGGGTCAGCCCAATATTTTGTGGGCCAGTCTGACCATGGCTTTGCTGACTTTACCCGTCGTTATCGTTTCTGTTGAAGAAGCCTTAAAAACGGTACCCAAAGATCTTCGGGCAGCCAGTTTGGCTCTGGGGGCAACAAAATGGCAAACCATCTGGAAAGTGGTCATTCCCGGATCCATTTCAGGAATTATGACCGGAACCATCCTGGCCGTCAGCCGTGGTGCAGGCGAAGTTGCACCTATCCTGTTCACCGGAGTGGCTTATTACGTTGCTACCCTTCCGGCATCGCTCAGCGACCAGTTTATGGTTCTCGGTTATCATATTTATGTGATGACCACCCAATCGGCCAATGTTGACAAAACCATGCCCATTCAGTTTGGAACCACGCTCGTACTTTTAGCCCTGACCTTTATCCTGAATATTTCAGCTATTATCCTTCGTTATCGTATCAGACAAAAGAAAACAGACTAATTATGATTCACGAAAAAATACATACCGAGAACATGTTTCTGCATTACGGAAGCAAATTGGCTCTCAATGACATCTCCATCCAGATTCCGGAGAAAAAAGTAACCGCGTTTATTGGTCCGTCAGGCTGCGGAAAGTCAACCTTTCTGAGAAGTCTGAACCGGATGAACGACCTGATTGACGGGGTGAAAATTGAAGGGAAAATCCTGATTGACGAGATCAATATCTATGACAAAAATATTGACGTAGTCACGCTCCGGAAGAAAGTGGGAATGGTTTTTCAGAAATCGAACCCTTTTGCCAAATCGATTTACGAAAACGTAGCCTATGGACCGAGGATCAACGGAGTAAACGACCGGAAGCAACTCGACGAAATTGTCGAAACTGCGCTCAAGAATGCGGCCATCTGGGAAGAGGTAAAAGACCGCATGAATGATTCGGCCATGGGACTTTCGGGTGGACAGCAGCAGCGTCTGTGCATTGCCCGGACTCTGGCAGTCAATCCTGAAATCGTTCTGATGGACGAACCGGCCAGTGCGCTCGATCCGCTTTCTACTTCAAAAATTGAAGAGTTGATCGTTCAGCTGAAAGAAAAGTATACGATTGTCATCGTGACGCACAACATGCAGCAGGCTGCACGTATCAGCGATCTGACAGCCTTTTTCTACCTCGGGGAGCTCATCGAATTCGATAAAACGAAAAAAATATTTACCAATCCGGAGAAAAAACAAACCGAAGATTACATTACCGGAAGGTTTGGATAACAGATAGTGATCAGTGTTCAGTCACAGTAAATAATTGTTACACGTTTCGAGATACGGGTTTCAACACGCAACCCGAAACCCGAAACATTAAATTTCAAACATGGAAACATACCGCATATTCGATTCAGAACTTGAAAAGCTTTCGCAGAAAGTAATTCAAATGTGTTCGCAGGTGGAACAGCAAGTGAACAATGCCCTTGCTGCACTTAAAGAATACGACCTTGTGCTTGCCAAAAAAGTGGTGAATAGTGACACAGAAATTGACACCCTCGATGTAAAAATCGATAAGCTGTGCCAGAAAATTTTTGCACTTCAGGCACCAGTTGCCTCCGATCTGCGATACATCCTATCTGCACTCAAAATTAATAATGACCTTGAACGTATCGGAGACCATGCGGTGAATATCGCCAAACGGGTTGCACCACTGTCAGAGTATCGACAATTGATTTCAGAATTGGGGGTTGATCAGGTGAGTGCTCAAACTTCGTTGCTCTTCTCGGATGTTCTCCAATTGGTGAAAACCCACGATTTGAAAATTTGTCAGGAGATTTATCAACGTTCAGCTTCAGTCAAGGAAGGTTGCCACGAAGTGGCCGATCAGATATTGAATGAAATGATGCAACAATCAGAGATCGTTGTGGTTGCTTCAAACATTCTCATTATTTTGAACCTGATTGAACGTATTGCTGGTTACTCCAACAACATTGCCGAATCAATTACCTTCGTGGTTGACGGTGAAATAGTAAAACACCGGAAAAATCTCCAATAGACGATAGAAAACAGTCATTCTGAAAAAGGAAATCATCTCGTCGGGGACGGACAACTCTTTTCCATTTTTTTGAATGACATTTTCCTGAATTTTACCATCTTTGCGCGCATTATTTTTGCCGATAAAAATTGCTGCTATGCGAAAGATGGTCCAGGGAAGGCTTTCCGTGTTCAAATTCGAAAGTTTCAAAAAGTATAAAGAGATCGCCCATTTTATAACTACCCGTGAGGGTTGGGTTTTGGGGAACCATCCAAGGTTTACCGGCGATGTCGAAGCTGATTATTTGCCTTATCGAAAAGAATTGGCGGCCTCGTGCGATTGCCAGCCGGACCAACTGCTTTTTCCCAGGCAAACTCACTCCAATCATGTGGTTGTGGCCAGTTCAGGAATGAATACTGCCATTTCTGAAACCGATGCGTTGATTACCAATGAACCCGGATTGTTTGTTTGCGTTCAAACCGCCGACTGTGTCCCTGTTTTGCTGTTTGATCCAAAGAAAAAAGTGGTGGCTGCTATTCACGCTGGCTGGCGCGGTACGGTTTCGAAAATTGCAGGTAAAACAGTTCAGCAAATGACCGATCAATTCGGTTCTGATCCTTCAGATATAATCGCCGGAATCGGTCCTTCCATTCATCTTCATGCCTACGAAGTCGGACCGGAAGTGGTGGATGCTGTTCGGGCCAATTTCAATTCTTCATCAGCCTTGCTCAAACCTTCGCTCACCGATGGAAAGGCTTTCTTCGATTTGTGGGAAGCCAACAAAGTTGTATTGATGGAATCGGGAATTGCTGAGGATAATATAGAAATTATGGGACTTTGCTCATTCGAACATCAAGATCTGTTTTATTCGGCCCGCCGCGATGGATCTGATACAGGCCGAATGGTCAGTGGAATCCGTCTGGTGTGAATATAGGATGGTCCGTTCATTAAAGCGAAACGGCAAAGGATACAGAACTACCTGATTAGCTATATCCTTTGCCGTTTGCCTTTAGACCATGGTCGTATATTTGTTATCTTTTATATACATCGCCCCCGCTTGATTCATTGATGTCTTTGCTGGCAGGATTTCCGGAGTAACTGATATCCCCGCCGCTGCTTGCATTGGCTTCGAGTTCATCGGTTACGGTAATCTTGATATCTGAGCCGCTCGAAGTGCTTGCATGGCATTTTTTGGATTCCAGGTTCGCGGCATCAATATCGCTTCCGCTCGATGCGCTGACATGAAAAACGGCAACTTTGCCTTTCAGCGTAATATCGGAGCCGCTGCTCGATTCGGCGATCAACTCGTTGGCTTCCAGCTCCAGTTTGACATCCGATCCGCTGCTGGCATCCAGATTGAGTTTATCAAGTTTCAGTGCTGATTCAGATGAAACATCTGATCCTGAAGATGCTTGCAGTTTATCGAGCTTGATAAACGAAACGTAAACTTTGCGGTGATCGTGGTTCCAGTTCATGTTCAGCCACGATTTTTGCTTGATGTAAATCTTCAGAATGCCATCTTCTACGGTGGTGATGATTTTGTCCAGATCGTCGGATTCGGCCTCTACCACAACTTCTTCCGTCGTTTTTTGAGTCAGGTAAAGGTCAATTCCGCTGCTTACCGAAATACCATGGAATCCGGTGACGGATCGTGTTTCCTTGCTGGCCTGAATCGAATTCGCCTGAAAAAAAACTGCTCCAAAAAGAATGAGTGTAAAAAATCGAATTGTTTTCATGTTCCTGTTTTTATGTTGATGGATTGATTTACTGAAGGACTGAAGGATCGAATTTCGGAAGAACAGAAAAGATGAAATTTGACCGTTTCCTTCTCTATTTCTTGTGAATATTTCCTCCTGATGATTTATTGATTTCGGTAGATGCCGGCTCTCCGTAATAAACCACGTTTCCTCCGCTTGAGGCGCTGGCATCGAGTTTTTCAATTACGCTTGAAGAGACATTTCCACCGCTCGATGCATGCATTTTGCAACGGTCAACTTTCAAATCCTGGCCTTTCAGGTTTGCTCCTGAAGAGGTTTCGAGTTCGGCTTCCTTTGCAAGTCCTGAAAGTTTGATGTTTGCCCCCGACGAACATACCGCTTTGAGGTATTTGGCATTGACTTCGAGGGTCTGGTTTGCTCCTGAGCTTGCTTTCAGTTCCAGATTTTCGGATAGGATCTGATTTTGTGACCATACATTGGCACCGGATGAAGTTTCAACACTGCTCAGTTTTTCGACGGTGACCATCACCTTTTTTTCTTTTGCCCAGCGTACATTCTCATCCACATATATTTCCAAAACGTCGCCATGGACCTCCGTCCGGATCACTTCGTGCAAATTTTCATCAGCAATAACCACCACTTTGGCCGGACTTCCCTGGGTAATGTAGGCATTCATTCCCCGGCTTACTTTTATCTGATCGAATTTATTAACCTGTCTGACCTCCTCGGTTACATTTCCATTTCCTTTGATCGATGGCCCTAAAAACCAGCAGGATGAGAATACTACACTCAGAACTACAAAAACTCCGGCAAGTTTAAACGAATAGTGTTTCATGGTTTTGGGTATTTAAATGATAAGACGACTGAAAATTAGAATTGTTACCAAATTTATTCCGGAAGATGGATGGAAAAGTATTTTTATCGTTGAACCGACAGTTTTTACCGGCAAAGGCAAAATATTCAGGATTAAAGCATAAATCAGTTTCAGAAAAACCGATTTATAATGTTCATTTCATATGGTTTGCAGAAAATTCATTGGGATTTTACTTTAGTTTTGAGCCTTCCTAAAATCGAAGAAATACATGAAACGCATATTGGTTACCGGTGCAACCGGAAATGTTGGGATGGAAGTGATCCGATTCCTTATCAGAAGTGAATCTAAAAGCCAGATTATCGCCGGAGTTCGGGATATTGTTGGAGCGAAGAAGAAATTTCAGGACCTTGAAAAATTGATGTTTGCCCGCTTCGATTTCGAAGAACCGGAAACCTTCAGGGAAGCCCTTGAAAATGTAGATACCGTATTTTTACTGAGGCCTCCGCACATTTCGGATACCGACCGCTATTTTAAACCGCTGGTTCAGGCGTTGGCAGATTCAGGCATCAGGGAAATTGTTTTTCTGTCGGTGCAGGGAGCCGAAAAGAGTAAGATCATTCCACATAATCAGATCGAACGCCTGATTTCTGAATCCGGAATTCCATATATTTTCCTACGCCCGTCGTACTTTATGCAAAACCTTACCACAATGCTGTTGCCTGATATCCAACAGAAACGAAAGATTATTTTACCGGCCGGAAACGCCCGCTTCAATTGGATCGATGTAGATAACATCGGCGAAGTTTTGGCTTTGTTGCTTGAGCGGTTTGAAGAATTCCGAAATACTGCCATCGAACTTACCGGAACCGAAAACCTCAGTTTTGGAGAAGTTGCCATTCTGATCAACCGGAATGTCATCCATCCAATTGTTTTCGAAAGTGTCAATCCGATCCGGTATTACCGGATAAAAATACGCGAAGGAATGGAAAAAGGAATGATCCTGGTAATGATCATGCTGCATTTTCTGCCACGGTTTCTGAAAAAACCTGTCATTTCGCAATTCTACGAAAAGCTGACCGGTAAAAACCCAACCACTGTCGAAGAATTTATCCGCCGCGATCGGGCAAAATTTGAAAAATCCTGACCTCAGTTACCAGTTAAACCGGATAGTTTGTTTCAGGCCGGGATGAACGCTGAGAGGAACCGGGCAGGTCGCTGTCACACTTTCTATCAGGAGTCTATCTTCTATAGAATAGCTTTTTTTCGGGAAATTGAATTCTAGGATTACCTCGCCCACACGGCGTGGATCCGAGGCCATAATTTTAGTAATTTCTATTTCGGTACCAGTCAGATCAATTCCATTGTCCATAGCTTTCATCCCCATGATGGTCATGATACAGGTACCCAGTGAAGTGGCCAGGAGATCAGTTGGAGAGAAAGCTTCGCCTTTGCCCCGGTTGTCGCAGGGCGCATCAGTAATGATTTTACAGCCAGATTGAAGATGAATGTTCTGAGTGCGCAAATCGCCCAGATAAATAGTTTTTACTGTTGCCATAGTTCAAGAATTTTCAACGAAGATAGAAAATTGGAGATGCATACGAATGTAATTTATTCAGCAAATTTTCGATCATCCAACTTTTTGATGATCTTTTTCAATCTGCTGATTTCGATACTCCCCAAAATTGACTGAGAAACAAACCCACTCCAAAGTAGAGTATCGCCATATGGCCAGTGCTGAACTTTAAACAAAGCGCCAATCAAAATGGCCATAGCCGAAAGTGTCAGAAGGAAATTCATTAAGTTGTTCAGGTTTGATTCAGACATGACTTGCATATTAGGTAAGATCGTTTTTAATGATGATTGCTTAAAGTTATGAAAAACAAATCCAAATCCAAAAACTTTCAAAATCAAATCGTCGAATCCAATTTGCTACTCCATCCGAAACTAGTAACTTCGCCGTGAAATTTTAAAACCAATCCTTATGTTTTCAGGAATAGTTGAAGAAGCCGGTCGTGTGATCGCCATTGAAAAGGACCAGGAAAATGTGCATTTTAAGCTCAACTGTTCGTTTGTAGACGAATTGAAAGTAGATCAAAGCCTTTCGCACAACGGAGTTTGCCTGACAGTGGTCAAGATCGATCGGGAAGCAAAAACCTATGTTGTCACCGCCATCAAGGAAACGCTTTTGAAAACCAATTTGGGTAAACTTGTTCTGGGAAGCAAAGTGAATCTGGAGCGCAGCATGATGATGAATGGCCGTTTGGACGGGCATATTGTTCAGGGACATGTCGATCAGACAGCCACGTGCACCAAAGTGGAAGAAGCCGACGGTAGCTGGTATTTCACCTTCGAATATCCGTTCGACAAGGAAATGGCACAAAAAGGCTACATGACGGTTGAAAAAGGCTCGGTTACCGTAAATGGCGTAAGTTTGACCGTGGTGAATTCAAAAGATAATTCCTTCCAGGTGGCGATTATTCCCTACACCTACAATGAAACCAATTTCCATACCTTCGAAGTGGGCACAACAGTAAATCTCGAATTTGATATCATCGGGAAATACCTCAGCAAATTGCTGACCTACAAATAGGTAAATATTTTGTTAAAGAAATTTTAACCTTGAGTTCCTGGGTTTCAAAATGGTCAATTGCCTGCCATTCCTGTGAATGTTATGAAGCAATACAATAAATGATGATCAGCTGGATGATCTATTTATCGAATAAATTGCTCCAGTTTTTTAATTCACGGTGTTTCCAGGTTCCCTTGTGGTAAACATAGCTCACGATTAGCGGAAGCACCGAAGTAGCTTCAGCAAAAACCATTTGTTCATCGGTTACCTGAACTTTTCCCCATGAACTTGCTTCCTTCAATGTAGAAGATGAGCAAGCTCCGTCGCGGACATCGGCAACGGTAATCTGAACCGCATACTGATGCATCGGAACTTCCTTGCCAAGGATTTCGGCACAAACAACCGTGTCCTGAGCAAAATTCTTCGGAACGCCACCACCAATCATGAACAGGCCAGTGACTCCGGCAGCCATTTTAATTCGGGTCAGTTCTAGGAAATCGGCCACCGAGTCGATCGAAACATGTTTGGCAGGATTTTCCCATTGGTGTTTAGCTAAACCAAAACCGGCACTTGAATCAGAAAAAGCCGGACAGAATATCGGCACATTGTGTTCGTAGCAAACCTGGATGAGGTTATCTTTTTTTACTGAATTTTTAGTCAGCCATTTTCCCATTTCCTGAATAAATTCGCGGGAAGAATAGGGCCTCCTTTCCAGTGAATCGGTAATATCCTTGATGGTTCCGTCACAATTCTGAAGTTCTTCTTCATCAATGAAGGTATCGTAAATACGGTCGATATAGAGATCGCGAAGAATTCCATCGTTAATTTCGGTCGTTCCCCGATAATGTTTGTGTCCAAGCGCTTCGAAGAAATCCATGTCGATGATTGATGCTCCGGTAGCAACAATTACATCGATCATTTTATTTTTGACCATTTCGACATAAACCTGCATACACCCGGCTGCACTGGTACTTCCGGCAAGGGTCAAAATGTTGGTGCATTCTTTATTTTCTACCATTTTCAACAAGATATCGGTAGCGCTGGCGGTATCGCGCGAGGTGAACGACATTTTTCGCATCGCATCAATAATCGGGGTTGAATCAAATGACTTTATGTCGATGTGCTCGATGGTTTCGTGTAATAAATCTGCTTTTTTCATCCTATTGAATTTTGTTCTATAAATTTTGCTTGACTAAATAATTGTACTTGGTTAAATATAAGCCAGATAGGCAACTTCTTTTTGTTTAAAAAGCTTGCGAATATAGTATAAAATATTTGGTTGGTTGATCAAAAGGGCTAAAAAAAACCGGTTCATTTTCTGAACTTAACCTTATGGAAATGAATCGTCGATTAAGTGTTGTCGGGCAAATAAACTACCTGTAAAGAAGCAACTGAAAACCTATGATCTGTCAGGCATGACCATGTCTTTCAGGAAGATTTCCGCGATGTCAGCGATCGACGAATCAAGGCTTCGATATACGAAGCCATTGGTGCGTGTAATCTTTTCTCCGGAATACTGGTTTTTCTGGTTCGTTCCCGATACTGTATCACGGGTGATCAGAGGGCGTTTCCAGGTAAAAAAGCTGGCTGCTTTGGCCATGCGCCAGGCGATGTGCAATTTTACATCGGAGGCAAAATTCCGGGGGCGGGGTTTATTCAGACCATCCGCAATTTTATTGAAAAAATCCTGGTAACTCAGGTTCCCGGCATTCAGGATAAACCTTTGGTTTTTCACCTTCTCAAACTGACTGTCCTCCATCAGTAGAATCATGGACTTGACCACGTCGCGCACATCCACGAAACCTGTAATCCCCTTGGTGTAATATTTCAGGCCTTTCCAGATCGATTGAAAGAGTTTTGGACTTCCGATCTCCCAGTTTCCAGGTCCCATGATAATCGATGGATTAACGATCACGGCATCCAAACCTTCTTCAATTCCGCGCCATACTTCCATTTCAGAAAAAAACTTGCTGAGTGAATAACCTGATTTTCGTTTTGAGGGAGTCCAGTAGGTTTCTTCGGTAATCGCACTTCCATCCTGAGTTTTGCCCAATGCTGCAATGGAACTGACATGACAAAACCGGCTGACCCCATTGTGAATGGCGGCATCGATCAGGTTTCCGGTACCCATCACATTGTTGTTCAGCATGATGTCGCTGTCGTCTCCGTGAAATGAAACAATGGCAGCACAATGGTAAATGCTGGTTACTCCTTTCAAAGCTTCCTCCAAACTCAGATAGTCGAGGATATCGCCCTCCACCCAGTCAATCCGGGCAAACAACTCATCTACATTGGAACAGTAATATGAAAAGATTTTCCTGACCCAATTGGTATTGCTTTGCTGCCTGCGCAGCGCTTTTATGCAATGCCCTGAACTGGTCAGTTCAAAAAGTAAATGTGCCCCCACGAGGCCGGTTCCACCCGTTATAAGAATCATATCAAAAAATTTTAAATGCCTGGAGTGCCTTTTCAACTTTCAGGCACTCCGAACTACTTATTCCAGGAGTTCACCGCTTTGGCTCCAAATTCTTTCGCCGAAAGTTTTTCTATCGGAACTAAAAGAATACCCACGTTCCGGATTGCCGGTTCATTAAATTTAAAAGGCAGTTCGCTATACTGCGTCATAAATTGTTTCATGATCCGGTTCTTTTCAGCTAAATCGTTTACAATTTCAGCGGTTCCTTCTACAATGACCGATTTCGATCTTACCCGGTAGCTGCATCCTACCTGTTCGTCCTGCCAGGCCAGCTCTTCGCCCAATGTCCAGTTGATACAGATTTTGGGATTCTTTATAATTGTTTCCCACATTCGTCCGCTTTGGGCCGAGTGCAAAATGACCCGATCGCCATCCAAAGCAAAATTCATAGGCAAAACATAGGGCTCGTCATCCAGCGACATGGCCACATAACAGGTTCTGCATTGTTTCAGGATGTTGTCGATTTCTTTGCGGTCGTGAATGAAATGTGTTCTCATAAGTTCATGATTCTGTTGCAAAGTAATGTAAAATCGGGTGAACCTCGATTGTGACTGAATATTTTTTTGAACTTTGCAGCTGAAACTTATTTAGAATCCTATGGCTGTCCGGTTACCTGCTCAATTTTTTCTGCGCGATGTTTTGGATGTCGCTCCTGAACTCATTGGCAAAATGCTGGTGCGTCGGTTTGACGATGGCAGGATCGAAAAATATCGGATTACCGAAACCGAAGCCTATCGTGGGATTGAAGACCTTGCCTGCCATGCCAGCAAGGGAAGAACTCCACGCACCCAAATCATATTTCAGGAAGGGGGCAAAGTTTATGTTTATCTGATTTACGGAATGCACTGGATGCTCAACTTTGTTGCAGGAAAAGAAAATGAGGCTTTTGCAGTGCTCATCCGCGGTATCGAAGGTTTTTCAGGACCGGGCCGCGTAGGTCGCGAACTTGAGCTCGACCGTTCGTTTTATGGCGAAAGTTTGATTGATTCCTCCCGGATTTGGGTGGAAAATGCCGATCCAATTTCAAAAATACATACTTCCAAACGCATCGGTGTGGAGTATTCCGGGGAATGGAAAGAGAAAATGTGGAGGTTTTATTTATAGATTATTTGATCTTTGTTATTGAAGTAAAACGAATAATATTAGTTAGTTTTAAATTCTTAAATTTTACAATTCATTCAGTTGAACCAGTGACATACACTAACCTACATTTTAGCGGGCATGCAATCAGCCAGATGTTTAAACGTGGCATTCGTGTCAATGAAATTGAAACGGTATTGAATTCAGGCCGAGTGATAAAAGAATACCCTGAAGACAAACCTTATCCAAGCTTTTTGATGCTTGGGTTTTCGGACAATAGACCTCTGCATGTTGTGGTATCGACTGATAAATCTGGAAATTGTTATATCATTACAACATACGAGCCTGATAAAGAATTATGGGATAATCAATTTTCTACAAAAAAACAAACAATATGGAATGTGTAATCTGTAAAAACGGTGCTACCCATCAAGGATTCGTTACGGTAACCCTTGAACGCAATGGTTCGATCATTGCGATTAAAGAAGTACCTGCCATGGTATGCAATAATTGCGGTGAATATTATCTTGATGCTGATACAACCAAAGACGTACTTGCAAAGGCAGAACAGGCTATTGAGAAAGGAGTTGAATTTGAGGTGATCAACATGAATAAAGTTGCCTGAAGTCAGAGTATTCCGGAGAATGGAACGAGAAATTGTGGAGGTTTTTCCTCTGATTCTTTAAAATTTCTTCAATAAAAAATCGGAATTCAGCAGTAGAAAAAATCCATAGCTGTACGATAAGTCCATGGTTTTCAAGTCGAGGTATGATTCAGCCTGGAAAGCTACCCGTGCATCTTTGATAATATTTTTTTGCCAGAAAAGCTTTGCCGTCAGCATTGATCTTTCAGGAATGGTGATGGATGGATCTGTGTAAGAAGCTGATTGGTATAGAATCCGGCCTTTGGGCGCCAGAAATTGGTAAGCATTCCAGTAGCTGACTGAAATTTGAGAATTCCGGGTTTTTGCAGTAGTTTCGATCAGAAAAGCGTGTCCTTGGGCAATAGGCAAGGTATTGGTATCTTCGGTCAGGGCGTCGTAACCCAGCCAATAACTGTTCAGATTGATGGATTTGAGTTTTTCTCCGACATGGATTCCCAATTCCTCTCCGATTTCGAAATTGGCATGAGTCTGAGCCATTGGCCTGGGTCCATTGGGGTTCGTATTTATTTCTCCGCCCTGATGAAGAAGCAGAAGCTGAACCGGTAGATTAAAAGTAAGTTCAGAATTCTGCAAAGCCAGGTAATTGCCTGTTAAACCGTAGGTCAGATGTTCCTGAAACGGGTCGTTTTGCTGGATAAATTGTTCCCAGCTTATCCAGGTTTGGGCATGGAGTTTTTTGCATGAATAGAGAAACTGAAGTCCGGCTTCTGGTTTATCGGTATAAATCCGTTCAGGTTCCCAGAGCTGGGCTGAAAGTCCGTGCTGGTTGGTTTGATCTAGGTTTCCGATCACTACCGAAAAACTTTTGGTAAAACGGTATCGGGCAGAATACCAGGGAAGCACCGATGCAAAATGATCCATGCCATTGTAATTCAACAGATTTGCTCCCACTTCCAGATACAGGTCATCAACGGGGGCAAAGGTCAGTTTAGGCCTCAGGAAGGCGCCCGTCAGGGTATAACCTTTTACCAGTTCGCTCTTGAATTCATTGTTCCAGAAGAATCCCATGCTTTCAAGCCTGAAATTGACTTCCCCAGCTTTTACTTCATTCACTTCTTTGTATGCTGACGAAAAACTTTGGAAATCCTGCGCATCCAGCCGACTTGACAGTGATATCAGGAGAAATAGGTACAGAATCTTTTTCATTCTAATTTTTCTTTGGAAGAATAAACCTGTCGTACAAAAATAAGAGAACTACCGCACTTAAAGCCAAAGAACTGAAAATAATCCAAATCGACTGAGGATGATAACTGTTCCACAGGAAATCGGTTAGTTGTTGCTGGCTGAAGTTCATCTGCCGGGCAGCTTCTTTGAAATAGTCGGTTTTGGTTACAGAATCCGAAATTTCAGGAACCGATAATCCCCG
The DNA here is from genome assembly GCA_025355875.1 of Prolixibacteraceae bacterium. Lineage (GTDB taxonomy): Bacteria > Bacteroidota > Bacteroidia > Bacteroidales > Prolixibacteraceae > Aquipluma. The sequence continues at coordinate 37,883 of JANXYV010000091.1, forward strand.
TTTTACCACTTCGGCTTTCAGGAGGAAAAGTTTATCGGCTACCCTTTCGTATGGCGCGCCAGACATAAAACCGGCAATCTGATGCCCCAATGCAATAGGTAAAAAAGATGAGCCCATATACAAGGCCTTCCGGTCGGCCGGCGCAATGCTGCCTACATATTCTGTAAATTTGGGGGAACTGCTCATTTCTCCGATCCCGAAAATAAGCAACCCAAGCAAGATAATCCAACCGTTCTGGAACGAAAACATCATACCAAGACCACCCGCCAGAACCAAAATACCACCCATCATGGCATGCAACGGTCGAAAGCGCATGACAAAAGCCGAAACGGCAATCTGTAAAACAATGATAAAAAAGGAATCCATACTGCTCAATGTAAGCGCCGAAATGGTGCCCGATGCAGAACCTATTGATTGGGCCAGCCAGGGCGAAATTGCATGTATGCCGTCATAAACAGTCGCAGTATTTACCCAATCGTCGATAAAAATCGGGAACGTGTAATACAACTGGTTGAATGCTGCCCAAAAGATTGACATGATAACCAGAAACAGGGTGTACCGCCAGTTGATAAGCGTAATAAAAATGTTTTTGAGTGCCGTTGTAATGCTTTTCAAGACTCCGTTGGTATTTTCTTCTCTGACCTGATCCGTATAGAAAAATAAGGTAATCAGCATGTTGACAGCAATAGATGCGATTGACAACAGGAAAACAAAATTCCAGCCTTTGCCCAAAACGATTCCGGCGACAAAAGGACCAATAAATCCGCCAATATTTACCATCATGTAAAATATTCCAAATCCGATGGAAGCAGTCTCTTCGTTGGTGCTTTTCGAAATCGTGGCAGAAATGATGGGTTTGAAAAAGGCGCCACCCAAGCAAATCCAGATAAACGAGAAAAAGACCATTCCGAACGTATGGAAATTCTGGATCATGAAGAATCCCGAGATGTAGATCAGGAAAGCCAGGAATAACACTTTTTTGTAGCCAACCCGGTCGGCGATTGCACCGGTAATAATAGGCAAAAAGTAGAGCAACATCGACCCGGTTCCCATGATGATTCCTTTCTGTTCCGGTGAAAAACCCATGGCACCGGTCTCACGCGAACCGACCAGAAAGAGTCCGAATCCGAGGTAAAAACCATACCAGGCATAGCGTTCAAACAGTTCGATGATATTTGCAATCCAGAAAATGGATGGATATTTGCTGAAAATCTGAAGTTTAGACATGAAATACAGATTAGAATTAAAGGCGCGAAAAGTAGTAAAAAAACAGCTGAACCGCATCAATGAAAACCAACTGATTGGTTTGTCCGGCCTGAGTATTTATTTAGTGGTTTTTCAGTTCTGGTCCCCAAAGGAAACCTGCTTTAAGAATAATTAACTTATTTGACCAAAACGCAAGCCGATAAAAGCAAAGCTTTTACTATTTTTGTCTCTCCATTCAAATTAACAACAATTTAGAGATGAAATTTTCAAGAGCAAAAAAAGCAGGGATTATCATTGCGGCAGTTTGCGTGTTTGCCATCAGCTTTTATGGATTTAAACAAGACGATAAAAATTTTCAGATAGCCAAGAATCTCGATATTTATTATACCCTTTTCAGGGAATTGAACCTTTTTTATGTGGATGATGTTCAGCCAAATAAACTGGTAAAAACCAGTATTGATAAGATGCTTGAATCGCTCGACCCATACACGAATTATATTCCTGAAGATGATGTGGAGGACTTCAAGTTCATGACTACCGGTGAGTATGCCGGGATTGGTGCACTGATCAGCAAACAAAACGGGAAAATAGTCATTTCTGAACCTTACGAAGGGTTTCCGGCACAAAAAAGTGGTTTGAAAGCGGGAGATGTTTTACTTGAGGTTGCCGGGAAACCGACCGAAAAACTCTCAACCGAAGATGTCAGCGCTCTTCTGAAAGGACCAGCCAGCAAGCCGGTTCTGGTTAAAATTCAACGGTACGGCCAGAAAAAACCAATGGATATTGAAATCATCCGCGAAAAGATCCAAATCGATCCGGTTCCATATTATGGAATGATCAATAAGGAAACCGGGTATATTCGGCTGACCAATTTTACGGCAGATTGTACCGAACGGGTAAAAATAGCTCTGATTGACCTGAAAGAAAAACATGGAGCAAAATCTCTGGTTCTTGATCTTCGTTCAAATCCAGGCGGGTTGCTGATTGAAGCAGTTCGAATTGCAAATCTCTTTGTTCCAAAAGGGCAGGAGATTGTGAGTACCCGTGGAAAAGTAAAGCAATGGGACAAAGTTTACACTGCTACAGAAAACCCTGTTGATACGGTTATGCCAATTGCAGTTTTGGTGAACAGGGGTTCAGCGTCGGCCTCCGAGATTGTTGCTGGTGCCATTCAGGACCTCGACCGAGGAATGATTGTCGGAACGCGAACTTTTGGGAAAGGACTGGTCCAAACCACGCGCGACCTCAGTTACAATGCCAAACTAAAAATTACTACTGCAAAATATTACATTCCAAGCGGTCGGTGCATTCAGGCTCTCGATTACTCGCATCGTAACGAAGATGGCAGTGTGGGTGTGGTTCCTGATTCATTGATTTCGAAATTCTCTACCAAGAAAGGCCGCACTGTGTTTAACGGCGGAGGAGTATTTCCTGATCTTTCTGTCGATGATGGTACATTGAGCAATTTGGCAATGAATTTGGTTACTCAGTCAAAAGTTTTTGATTTCGCGACCTATTTCAACAGCAAAACCGAAAAAATTGCTTCCCCCGAAGAATTCACCATCAGTCCGGAAGTGTATGCCGATTTTGTTCAGTTTGTTAAAAATCAGGATTTCAAGTATGAGTCAAAAACTGAGGAGGAATTGGATCAATTGCTCGAAGTCGCTAAAAAGGAAAAATATTACGATCTTTCGAAGGATGAATTTGAAAAACTAAAAGGAAAACTTGGACACAATGTAGATCAGGATATGGAACATTTCAAACCGGAAATTTCGGAATTGCTGACCGACGAAATTGTGGCAAGGTATTATTATCAAAAAGGTGCAATCAAATCCGCCCTGCGCGACGATGAGGATGTTAAAAAGGCCCTTGAAATCATTAACAAACCAGAAGCTTATGCCGCCATCTTTGATAAAGGAAGGGTGATAAAAGCCAATTAGTTTTCAGAGAAAGGAGATGAAAGCAAAAGAACCCGATTTAATTCATGGATCGGGTTCTTTTGCTTTACCTGTCTTGGAATATTTCTAACCGAATATCTGCGGGTGTAAAATCGCCAGTACGAGCGTCGCAATCACCAGTAAAACAAGTCCGATGAAAAATAATACTACCCCAACTTTATAACGTTTGTTCGATTTTACAAGTTCAGTTACTGAGTTTATCTTGTGGATTTTGTTCACCATTTTCTGTAAAGCCATCTGATCCTTCACAATGTAGTCATATGCACCGTATTTCATACTATTGATCGCAATATCAATACTGTCCTGACCAGAAAGGAAAATAAATTCAACGTTCGGATTTGTCTTTTTTGCTTTAATCAGCACCTCTATACCGGTCATTCCGTCGAGCAGATAATCCTGAATGACTATATCCGGATTCTTGTCCATGTTCTTTAAAGCATCCTCGCCGGTGAGAAAGGATTCAACATTGCTGAATTTATTGGTTTTCAGGTAGCTTACAACCAGTTTATTATACATCTGATTGTCTTCTACGACAAATATCAGCGGGTTCTTCTTGTTTTGCATGCTCAAATTATAAATGTTTATGCTAACTTTTCGTCCTGAATAATTGAAATGTCTGGTTCAGTTATTTGCTAAATGTTTCAGATATTTCAGATTAATCAAAATTAGAAAAAAAAAATAGATTTCAAGGTTTTGTCTTTAATAACGCTTGTTTTTTATTTTTGGTACTAATTACCTGTTAATTCTTGATGTAATCTGATCAGCCTGCCCACTTTTAGGTTTTCCTTTTTATGCAAAAAAAATGGCTCTATGTCGGATACAGTGGGTAATCAAATTTGAGTTTAGCTGTTAAGAAGTAAATCATGTTGATGAAATTTTCGATATTTCTATACCCTCTTGCCCTTCGTTTTGCAAGTTGAACCTTATTGTTTATTCCTTCCA
>JANXYV010000052.1 GCA_025355875.1 Prolixibacteraceae bacterium
GTTGTAAGTGATTTTCGAGCCTGATCAATTGCTCACTGTAAGAAAAGATAGATCGTGGACTGTAGTTCCGAAGCTCCATCTCTTTGATAAGCTTCTCTACCAAAAGCGATTCTTTTTTTTCATGATGGTAAATTTTAAAATTAACATCTTAAAATTACCACAAATACCCAGTTACCGCGCCAGCGGTTTAGTTCAACTCATGGATACCGCTATTTTGAATGGAAAGCTGTGGTAGATAATCGAAACCCAAAAATTGATTACAAGCCGGAAGGAAGCATCACAATCAATGGAACAGTTGAAAATGCAATTGTAAATAAAGTTGTCCCAGGAAGCAAAGTAACCCTGCTTTTCCAGAATTTTTTATCCGGAGTTCACGAACAAACTACCGATTCAATGGGGCGTTTTTCGTTCACCAATCTATTCTTCAACGACACAGCATATGTTGCTATTCATGCACTGAATTCGAAAGGCAAGAGAAGTACCTGGATTGAATTGGATAGAAAGTCGGAAATTTCACCTGAAGTCAATGTTTTGCCAATCATCTATTTGAAAGAGGTGAATGGTGATCTTAGTCGTAAAAAGTGGCGTTTAAGCGACACCATTCTGTTGAGTGAGGTTAATGTGAATGGCTACAAACAAAAAAAATGGGATGGTCATATTCGGATGTATATCGACCCTGATTATGTATTTGATGTGACAAAACAAGATGATGTATATGGAAATATCTATGAAATGATAGATGGGAAGATTCCAGGATTAAGGCTCGAATTGACTGAAGGTGGAAATCAGGTATTCTATTACCGGGGAAGTCCAGCAACACTTTATCTTGATGGTTTCCCGGTTGACTATATGCTTTTGTCTACGTTTCCCGCTTCAAGCTTCGATAAAATTGAATTACTGAAATGGAACTCGTTTGGAGGTGCGACTCGGGGTGGAGGTGCAATTCATTTTTACACCAAACGTGGAGAAAAATTTATAAACCAACCTACTGACGCGGTAGGTATGAAAAGTGCCAAAATCTATGGTTATTCTGTGATTCGTAAGTTTTATGCACCACAATACGAAAGCCAAATACAGCCTGAGCGTAAAACTGATTTTCGGGGTACACTATACTGGAATCCGATTTTAAGAACTGACTCAACCGGAGTCGCCAATGTTTCCTTTTATAATAGCGATCAACCCGGTGATGTGGAAATTGTTGTTGAAGGAGTAACCGCAGATGGCAAACTTTGCAGGGGAATTGGGAAATATAAGGTGAAGTAAGGTTGAATACGTTCCATGTGTCTCCATATCTCAAACTCCACGACAACTTCCAAACCAAACTCCTTACCGGTCGCGGCTATTGTGAGCAGGTGAAGGGCTTGATGGAGATTTAGAAAAGCAAAGAAGAAATGCGGTCTGCTATTGTTGAAATGAACACGATTTGTAAAAGTAATGCAATAGTGATAGATTTGCACAAAACAGGTTTATGCAACGTTTAATATCCGATAACATCGAAAGAATCAAATCATTATGCGCAACTCATAATGTGGAATCGCTATTTGCCTTTGGCTCAGTCTGCACAGACCAGTTCAACGACAACAGTGACATTGATTTGCTAATCTCATTCAAACCAATGGATTACGGCGATTATGCGGATACCTATTTTTATCTTGCCGATCAATTTGAAAATTTGTTTCAACGTCCGGTCGATTTAGTAACAGAAAAGTCCTTATCAAACCCTTACTTTATTCATTCGGTTAACCAGACAAAAACCTTAATCTATGGACAACGAGATTAAGAAATATCTGTTTGATATTCAGGAGTCAATTGATTCCATTCGGAAATATCTGGGCGACCAGCGCGATTTCAAAACTTACCTTGCGAATAAAATGCTGAGAAGAGCAGTAGAACGCGAATTTGAGATTATTGGAGAAGCAATGAGCCGAATTGAAAAATTAGATCCGGCTATTGAAATTGCAGCCAAACGTCAGATTATCAGTATGCGCAACCGGGTGATTCACGGTTATGATAAAATTGACAATGAAATTGTCTGGGGAACTATTGTCAGACACCTTCCTACATTAAAAATTGAGATCGATAACCTTCTCAATTAACCGAAAACAATTACATCACACTTAAAACTGGGAACACTGCCCAAACTGCTTACTGGTCGCTGTTATTGGGAGCAGGTGAGGGGGTTGATGGAGATATCGAAATAAAGGAAAAAAGGAAAAGGCGAGTTTAAATTTCCCCCAAGTATAAATCTTCGAGTGGAAATATCAAATCGTAGTTATTCCAATTTAAATTGCCATCAACGATTTCAAAAAGTTTAAACTGGGTTTCGTCTAAATATTTTCGTATCGAAGGATGTAAAGAGTTTTCTAAGAATGGTTTAAAGTCGACTAGCCGCATGATTCCATCGCTGAAAACTAAGCGGATCGCAAAATCTCCAATGTAGTTTGCTGATTTAATCTCAATCAAATCAACCTGAAAATCACCATACTCTTCAACTATTTTCATTTGATTCGTTTATTAATTTTTTCAAATTCTACGTCCTTGTGATATACATAATAGTCAATCCATTTTTGTACGATCTGATCAGAATATGCCTCCAGAAATTCTTCAAAATCTTTAAGTTTTGATCCTGTCAAAGGCCTATATCCCTTTATTGGCTTAATCTTAATTTCAGTTATTTTCCGTTGACAATAAGGAATTCTGCTTTACTTTCAAATTCATCATATTTACCATGAACATGAATCGGTTCATGCTCATTAGAGTAGAAAAATATCAAAATTCCTAAATACTCAAAGATGCCAGGCATGATCTTTATTTACAAGTTTAATCTATTTTGAATTCCAAAGCAAACTCCTTACATGCCGCGGTTACTGCGAGCAGGTGAGGAGGTTGATGGAGATCTAAAGAACGAAAACCACATAGACACACAGGTCACAATAGAAAATAGAGAAATTAGAACTATGTATTCTATGAGTCTATGTGGTTCATTGACAATTCAAATCAGCCTCTAATACAGTATCGGCATAATCTTCGGCTCGCTCAGCAGCATTCCCGGTTTTTCGCGTCTGATTTCCTGAATGGCATTTTCGATTTGCCCCAAGGTACAGGGCATGGTAGCTACCGAGAACATGGCTTTTTCGCCCGCATGCCGGTTATGGCTCACCGTTTCAATGTTAATTTCCTGTTTTCCGATGGCTGTGGCAATAAAACCGGTAGTTCCGGGAATATTTCCGGTGTGAAAAGTAATCAGATAAGGAAAAACAAACTGTCGGGCATCGGCAAGGTTGTGTTCCTGTTTCGCCGGATTTTGGCGTATTTGATCGCCATAACGGGCAATAAAAATGATATCGGAAACAATCGACATGGCGGTTTCGGTCGAGCCGGCTCCTTTACCCACCAGAAAATGAACTCCTGAATATTTATTGTTGATGCGCACGGCGTTGGTCGCGCCGTTCACATCTGAAAGGAAGTTGCTGTTTTTAACCAGCATCGGGCGAACGGTGGCATAAATATCGCCATTCACTTTCTTGGCATAGCAAATCAGCTTGATTTTGGCGTCAATTTCGCTCGCAAAATCGATGTCTTCTTTGGTAATGTCTTCAATGCCGGAGATCGAAAGTTCTTCTTTCGTAACATCCACTCCAAAAGCCAGTTTTATCAGCAGAATTAGTTTGTGCCCGGCATCACCGCCATTGATGTCCAGCGAAGGATCGGCCTCGGCATAACCACTGTCCTGCGCCATTTTCAGGGCAACGCTGAACTCCAGTTTTTCATTCTGCATCTGGCTCAGGATGTAATTGCTGGTACCGTTCATAATTCCTGAAACCGACAGCACTTTATCGCCAGTAAAACTTTCCTGAATGGTTTTGATGATCGGAATAGCGCCGCAAACAGCCGCTTCGAAACCGATTTTCACATTACAAGTTTCGGCGGTTTCGAAGATTGCTTTTCCACGTTCGGCCAAAAGCGCTTTATTGGCGGTTACCAGGTGCTTTCCTGAATTAAGAATGTCCAAACACAACTGGTAAACAAAATCGCTTTTGCCACCAATGGTTTCCACCACCAGATCAATTTCTTTGGAAGTAATAATCTCCTGAATATATTGATTGGCTTCCGCTCTTGAAAGGTCTTTCCCGCCACCGCAAAATACATCGAGCGGAATATTAAACCGTTCAGCGGCTACTGCCGGATAAAGTTCCACGATTTTCCGGAGTACAATTTTTGTTCCGGCGCGTTCCGATATCTCCTGATTGATTTCTGAAATGATTTGGGCAACGCCTCCGCCAACTGTTCCGCAACCCAATATGGCTATGTTAAAAGTATTCATTTTCGAGATTTGAAAAATTTCCGAAATATACGCAATTTTGAACGGTAAGGAATTTGATTCTGTAGAAAAGCCGGAACGCTATCAGACATTTTCAGCCGAAGATAAACAAATCGATGGATCAACTTTCAAATTAAAGTGTGACCATCAATGTATGTTTTAGGGATTCCCACTGCGCGAAGGATTTGATTTGAACTTTGTTTTTCCTTTTTTCTTTCTTCCTGTTTCCTTTTTCAGTGCTAATGAGAATTTTTTCTCATGGAACGCACGATGAAAAGTTGGATCGGAAATTCGTTTCTGACAATCGATTTCATCGATTTGTACTTGTAAATTCAAAAAGATTTGGAGATTGAAAAAGAATAATACTAAATTTGAGATAAAAAAAGATGATTGACTGGACATTACATATCGAATCGGATCCTGAAAAATTATTTGGCAAACCGGTCATAATCAATACAAAGATTCCAGTGGATTTAATTCTTGAAAAACTTGCAGTTGGTGATACTGTAGATAATTTAATTGATGCCTACCCTGCAATTACTAGGGAAGACATAACTGCATGTTTGGTGTTTGCTGCAGACTCGGTCAAAAACGAGATTATCATTTCAAAAGCCTCTTGAAATGAATCTTGTTGCAGATGAGAGTGTCGATTCCGGAATTATCAGGCGACTGAGACAAATGGGAATTGCGGTTGTTTCCATATCGGAAATTTCCTCAGGCATAAAAGACTCCGAAGTTTTAAAAATTGCCGCTGAAAACCGATGTTTATAATCACTGAGGATAAGGATTTTGGAGAACTGTCGTACCGATTAAAACTTGTTCATCACGGAATATTGTTAATTCGTTTGAGTGATACTCCACGAAAAGATCGGATAGAAATTGTGATAGACATAATCGATAAGCATTTTGACCATTTACTATGCAACTTCTCTGTGATAAGTAAAAGCGGTCTAAGAATAAAGTCTCCAAATCAAATTTAATAGAAGCTTCTCATCTTCTTCCCCGATACTGTTTTTCTTTCGCTTTATCTTTGGGCAAATTCCTTTTTTCCTTCTTCTTTGCACGTCCGGGAGAGAATTTTTTCTCATGGAAAGCACCTTGAAAAGTTGGATCTGCAACTCGCTTCTGTCGGTCGATTTCGCGCAACTGATCCTGGTTTTCTTCTTTTTTGGTGGCCACCAGTTCCAAATCCGCCGGAAGTTCCAATCTCGGAATTGGCATCCGGATCAATTCTTCAATTTTCCGGAGGTTGTGTTCTTCTGCCGGATTGACCAGGGAAATAGCTGTTCCGGTATTGTTGGCCCGTGCGGTGCGGCCGATGCGGTGAACGTAATCTTCATGGTTTGATGGAAGGTCAAAATTGATTACATGACTGATCATGTCAACATCAATTCCGCGCGACGAAATATCCGTGGTAATCAGTATACGGACGATTCCGCTTTTAAAAGCATTGATGGCATTCAGGCGCGTGCTCTGGCCTTTGTTGGAGTGCATGATGCGCTTTTCGCCTTCCGAGCGGCGTTTGATGATCTTGAAAACCATCTCGGCATTTTCTTTGGTGCTCACAAAAATGATGACCCGGTTAAACTTTTCTTCGTCGCGGAGCAGGTAATTGATCAGGTTCAGTTTGGTCTGGAAATTCGGAACCCGGTAATACACCTGATCTATCAATTCTGCTGGTGTGGCCGAAGGTGCCACTTCAACCCGCTCCGGAAAGTCCAGAAATTCATGGCTCATTTCTTCCACCTTTTCGTTGAAAGTCGCCGAAAAAAGTAGGTTCTGCCGTTTCAGAGGAAGCACTTCAAGAAAATTACGAATCTGAGGCATGAAACCCATGTCGAGCATGCGGTCGGCCTCGTCGATTACCAATGTTTTGACCTTTTTAAACGAAACAGCTTCGGCCCGGTACAAATCCCACAGGCGACCGGGCGTGGCCACCAAAATGTCCACTCCGGGTTTGATCATCTCGGCATGTTTGGTCCAGCCGACACCACCATAAACCGTGGCACGGCGCAAATTGGTGAATTTGGTCAGATCTTCCAGGTCTTCACCAACCTGAATGGCCAGTTCACGCGTAGGCACCAGAACGATGGCACGCGGATCAACTCCTTCGGCCTTCACCAGTTTCATGATCAGCGGAATGAAATAGGCTGCAGTTTTTCCGGTTCCGGTTTGGGCAATCCCAAGCACATCTGCTCCGGAGCGGATCATCGGGATGGCCTTTTGCTGAATCGGTGTAGGTTCGGTAAAACCCAGTTCATCAATCGCTTTTAAAACCGACTTGCTTATCTTTAAATCTTCGAATGAGGTCATGGGGCAAAGATAGGTGCAAATTTCCGATTTCCTAAAGGAGGAAAAACAGCACAGGAAAGTCTCTCAAATTTTTATAGATTTGTGTTATGGAAATCATTGAGCAAAATACAGATAAGCTAATCGAACTTTGTATCAATCATAGGGTTGGGCAGCTATACATTTTTGGATCTGCGCTCACCAGTCAATTCAATGAATCAAGTGATATTGATCTTTTAGTGCAATTTAATCCGGTTAATTTACTTGAGTATTTTGACAATTATATGGACTTTAAGGAGCAATTGGAGATCCTATTCGGAAGACCCGTCGATTTGATTGAGAATCAGGCAGTAAAAAATCCTATTTTCAGAAAGGTTATTGATCGACAAAAGAAATTGATCTATGAACGAAAAAGTGCTTAAATCTTTGTTTGACATCAGATCTGCCATCGGGGAGATTGATTCTTTTTTTGTTGGTCAGGAGAAACGATTTGAAACTTATACAAACAATCCGCTACTGAAACGAGCAATAGAAAGGGATATGGAAATCATTGGTGAGGCGATGAATCGGATATTGAATGAAGATCATGAGATTAATATTAGTAATTCGAGAAGAATCGTGGGACTAAGAAATCAAATTATTCATGGATATGATTCGGTTTCAGATGAAAATATCTGGGGAATTGTCATGATTCACCTACCAAAACTCAAGGAAGAAATCGAATCACTTATAAAAGAATAACCATTTCACTTCAACCGGTACATTTTCCCCGGCAGGCTCTTTACCAGGCCTTTGAATTCCAGACCAAGCAACATGGCAGATACTTTGCTCATTGAAAGTTGAGTTTCGATGGTTATTTCATCCACAAAACGGTCGCCTTCTTTTAAAAGATCAACGAGTTTCTGTTCTTCCGGAGATAATTCGACAAAAAGAGAAGTTTGAAAAACTTTGTTGACCGGAGTTTTAACATCCCAGTTCATGGCCTTTTCAATATCTGCCTGATTTTCGACCAGAACTGCTTCATTGAATTTGATCAGTTTGTTGCAGCCCCTTGAAAACGGATCGTTGCAGCGTCCCGAAAAAGCAAATACATCGCGGTTGTAGGAATTCGCAATGTCAGCAGTCACCAGGGCTCCACCTTTTTCTGCACTTTCTACAATCACCGTGGCATCAGCCAAGCCGGCAATGATGCGGTTCCGTCGCAGGAAATTCTGCCGGTCGATTTTGGTTTCGCTCGTAAAATCGCTGATTAATCCGCCATTGTCGAGCATCTTGGCCGCAAATGGGGCGTGAAGCGAAGGATAAACGGTATCCAACCCATGAGCAAAAACAGCAATTGTCGGAATATTATACTTCAAACAAGCTTTATGTGCCTGAATATCGATTCCGTATGCAAGCCCTGAAACGACCAGGATTGGTCGGTTTTTCTCGGAGAAATTACGGATCAGTTCATCGCAAACCTCCTTGCCGTAATTGGTGGCATTTCTGGTTCCAACGATTGAAATGATCTTTGGCTGGTTCAGATTTGCATTCCCTTTAAAATACAGGATGATAGGTGCATCGCTGCAGTTTTTTAACCGTGCCGGGTAATTTTCATCCAGGTAAAAGTAAGTTTGGATGTTATTTTTCAGAATGAAATCAACTTCATGTTTAGCACGTTCAAACACATTTTGCCGGACCACTTTTTGCGCATTCACCTCTCCTACTCCGGGAATTTTCATCAGGTTCTTTTCCTTTTCCTGAAAAACGCCTTCAACACTCCCAACGTAGGCAATCAGGTTTCGTGCGGTAACCGCACCAATTCCGGGAATAAGTGAAATGGCTATTTTGTAGGCAAGGTCGTTAGAAAATTCCATTGCTTAAGATTTTCTTAAAAATAGCAAATTCGGAGCAAAATTTAAGCGCCTTTCCTGTTAATGTGTTTGATATCAGTTAAAATATCCCTGATTTGCTCGATTTCAGCTTTTCTCAGAGCCGAAAGGCTGATGGACGGATATTCAGCAATTCCGCGTTTGGTGCGGATAACTATATTTAAATCAGCAAGTCCCATCGATTTTTCAATCTTAAAATCGACCAGCATCTGTTCAGGAAACTCGATCGAACCATACTCCTTTTTCAGGATAGAGATAACCGGATAATACCTGATCAGAATTTTTCCGTCTCCGGCACTGAAGTTCACATAACAAAGATTGGCAAACTGTGCTATCCCAACATAGGCAGCGAAGATACCGGCCGTAATAAAAAAAGCGAGATCGTTTTTCAACCAAAGTAAAACCAACCCTACCAATACGACGACCACTCCGGTAATATTGAAAATTTGCTTGATTTGTTTGCTTCGTTTTTGGTTCGAAATTTCCATAGGTTCCGATTAATTGATAAATAATTCCGGCTTTTTCCTGATGAATTTAAACCATTGGCAAAATAGGTTAACTTTGCCCACAGTCTAAATCAATCGTACATGACTGACTCAAAAGTACACTCAAATATTATCTTTTCACAAGACATTGGTGACGAACTTCGTAAAATCATCAGGAAATATCCGGCGGGAAAGGTTTTTTTGCTGACTGACCAGATTGCTTCCCAGTTCTGCCTGCCCGTCATCCAACCCATCATCGACGAATTTTCAATTCCATGGCTGGCGATTCCTTCCGGTGAAGAGAACAAAAATATTCAGTCGGTTTGCCTGGTCTGGGAATTTCTGAGTAAGACCGGCGCTGACCGCAAATCGCTGCTCATTAACCTGGGCGGAGGAATGCTCACCGATCTGGGCGGTTTTGCTGCGTCAACTTTCAAACGAGGATTAGACTTCGTCAATATTCCTACAACCCTTTTGGCACAGGTCGATGCTTCGATCGGTGGAAAGACCGGATTCAATTTCAACGGTCTGAAAAACGAGATCGGCGTTTTTATGGAGCCAAATTCGGTCATCATCAATACCAATTTCCTGAAAACCATCGATCAGGAGAACTTTCTTTCAGGATATGCCGAAATGTTGAAACATGGACTGATCAAAAGTCCCGAACACTGGAATGAACTGATGCTGTTCGATCTGGAAAATATTGACTATGAAAAACTTCAGAAAATCATCGCCCATTCGGTTGCTGTTAAGGAATGGCATGTACTGAATGATCTGACCGAGCAAAACATCCGGAAAGGCTTGAACTTTGGGCACACTGTTGGTCATGCTTTCGAAAGTTATGCGATGAAAACCAATCGTCCGATTCTTCATGGGTTTGCCGTGGTTTATGGAATGATAGCCGAACTCTTCCTTTCTGCAAAGAAATGTGGAATGGACCAAAATGAGCTGAACTGTATTTCAGCCTGGATGCTCGACAAATATGGCAAGTTCGAAATTCTGGAATCCGATTTTGAAGCGCTATACCAACTCATGACTCACGATAAGAAGAACGAAGGAAAACGCATCAATTTTACGCTCATTCCTGAAATCGGTAAGGTGGAAATAAATGTCGATTGTTCGAAAGAACTGATTCTTGAAGCGCTGAATTACTATAAAAGTTGCGGGTTGCGGGATACGAGTTCCGAGTTGTAATTTACCCGTAACACGAAACGTGCAACCCGAAACAATTAAAAAATGAAATACCTCGTCTCCAAATCTGATAAAAGCCTGAAAGGAAGCATTAAACTTCCGGCCTCGAAAAGCATTGCAAACCGGGCGCTGATTATTCATGCCCTGAGTTTCAGCCCATTTCCGGTTGAAAACCTTTCAGACAGCGACGACACGCGGGTCATGGAACAGGTTTTCAATTCGAATACGAATCATTTTGACATTGGTCATGCCGGAACTGCCATGCGCTTCCTGACGGCATTTCTCTCTCAGATTGTGGGCGAGTGGACGATTACAGGATCTGATCGTATGAAACAGCGACCCATCGGAATTCTGGTTGAAGCCTTGAATAAAATTGGGGCAAAAATTGAATACCTCGAAAATGAGGGTTTCCCTCCGTTGAAAATTTTCGGATCGCACCTAAAAGGTTGTTTGCTTGAATTAGACGGAAGCGTGAGCAGTCAATACATCTCGGCTTTGCTGATGATTGCACCGACGGTTGAAGATGGATTGACTTTGCGGCTCAAAAATAAAATCACTTCGCGTTCCTACATCGAAATGACCCTGAAACTGATGGAACAATTCGGAGTTCAACATATTTGGAAGGGTAACGAAATACGGATTGCGGAACAAAAATATACGGCTCGACCTTTCACTGTTGAAGCCGATTGGTCGGGTGCATCGTATTGGTACGAGATGGCTGTTTTGTCTGATGATGTTGATCTGCAACTGGTTGGTCTGCATACCGAAAGTCTGCAGGGCGACGCCGTGATTGCCAAATGGTTCGAACAACTTGGCATCCTGACTTTGCCTACCGAAAAAGGTTCGTGGCTGACCAAAAACGAAACAGTTTTGCCTCGTTTTCTCCGGCTGAATTTCATCGAAAACCCGGATGTGGCGCAGACTTTTGCGGTTCTGTGCGTGATTAAACAAATCCCGTTTCATTTTTCCGGACTCGAAACTTTGAAAATCAAGGAAACCAACCGCATCGCAGCGCTTCAGGATGAACTGGCCAAACTGGGTGCGCAACTTACCGAACCCACTTCCGGAGAATTGGCCTGGGATGGTACTTTTCCCTTCGAAAAACATACTCTTCCTGAAATCGAAACTTACCACGATCACCGAATGGCTATGGCATTTGCGCCGGTTTGCCAGATTGCAGGCAAAGTCGACATTCTCGATCCGATGGTGGTTACCAAATCCTATCCGGACTTTTGGGATGATTTGAAAAAGGTGGGTTTTGAAATCAAATAAAAAGCGAAAAAGAGATTGCAACTATTTTTTTTCTTCCTTTTCTTTTTCTCGTTCGACAGCTTCCTTTTTATAGTTCTCGTATTCTTCTTTTACGATGTTCCGGACTTCGTAATCGCCTCTCATTTCAGCAAACCGATCTTTACTGTTGATGTACAACATCAGTAATTCAGCCTGCGCCTCGTTCACACCGGTTACTTCCATCACCAGCTTTTTATTGTAGTAAGTCGACAGAAATGCCCATTGCTTTTCGGAGATGATCGCTTTTCGGGTTTCGCGTTTATCCTTTTCCGATTTGCTGAGAAAATATTGCAGGTAACTTGCCGGATTTACCAAAGCAGCTATGATTGGTGGTTTCTTATTGTAGGCATCTCCCCTTAATTCCGGAACGATATCTTGTTTTTTAGCATCCGGCAATCCTTCCATCTTGAACTTTTTTGCCTTGACATCCACCTGAGGCAAAGCGTACCGGATAGGTTTTGCATAGAGAATCAGAACATTCATTTCATTATAATTGGCCGGAATATGTGCAGTCGTTTTCGAATATCCCATCGACGAAATAGCCAGACTATCAATATTCATCATATCCATTGTGAAATGACCCTTTTCGTCGGTAATGGCAGTGCTGTGTGTGCGGAGGTTCAGGACTGAAGCGCCGGCAACCGGAGTTTCATCTTCCAGGTTTAACACCTGCCCCTTGAGTTTAATTGGCATTGGATCAACCTCTTCCACATCCTGGGCAAAAAGTTGAACGGAGTAAATGATCAAAAAAAATACAAATAAAAGTTTCCCTGAGTTCATCGTTTTATCGTGCTGATCACAAAAGTAAATAAATACGTTCAATAATAAGTCAATTGTAACATTCCTTAACGGGTTTTAACAGAGAGAAACAACTCGAATCAGGAAAAAGGAAAGGGGAAAAAGAAATAACTGGTTTGGAATTGTTACATTTATTCTATCAAATCCTGAGATCAAACTCCTAAAGAAATCCTTATGAAACGGACTTCCGGAAAATCATTTACAAAGCGAGTTCTGTGGTCGGTCGCAGCCATTCTGATTCTGTGTCTCATCTACGGTATCTTTTATATTAATTCGCTGATCCCCATTATTACCGGATATCCGGCTAAATATCTGTGTTCCGCAGTTTTTGTTTCGGGTCGTGAACAGGCTGAAGTGGAAGCCATGGATCTTCATTTTTCGTTCCTGAAATACACCAGGAATGTTGTCAGTTTTCAGGATTCGAGTGTGACCAGTTCGTTTTTATGGGGAAAATCGAAGGCTGTTTTCAGAAAAGGTTTTGGTGCCACTTTGCTTCGCGATGTTTCGGAAAATGAACTCCGGAAAATCAAATTCCCATTCATTCCACCCGGGTACAATCAAGATTCAGTTGCCTGGCCGCTGGGAAATCTAATGCCAAGCAAAAACACCAATATAGACACGATAAAACTTGAAGAAATCACTGAAAAACTCATGGATGACGAAGCATACAACGGACATGCCTTTGCATTCATGGTGGTTCACAAAGGCATTCCGGTCATGGAAGCTTATCAGCCACAGTTCAATTCCAAAACCCGGTTTTTAAGCTGGTCGATGGCTAAAAGTTTCACCAACACCCTGGCTGGCATATTGGTAAAAGAAGGGAAATGGGATATCAATCAACCGGCCAATATTCCGGATTGGAAAAACGACGACCGAAAAACGATCAGTATAAACAACCTGATGCAGATGCAAAGTGGCTTGCAATGGAACGAAGATTACGGCAACCGTTCGGATGTTACTCAAATGCTTTACTGCCAATCCGACTTTGCGAAGTTCGCCTACCAACAGCCACTTCAGGTTGCTCTGGGAACAAAATGGTACTATTCTTCCGGGTCGACCAATGTGGTGAATGATCTGATTCGTAAAACGATTGGGAACGATCGTGAATATTATCAATTCGCCCAATCGCGGTTGTTTGGTAAAATCGGTATGCCCGATGCCGTTTTTGAGGTCGATGCATCGGGGACCCAGGTCGGTTCATCCTACTTGTATGCAACGGCCCGTGATTATGCTAGGTATGCTTTGTTATACCTTCAGGATGGAGTCTTTAAAGGTGAGCGGATTTTACCCGAAGGATGGGTAAAAAACAGCACAACTCCCGCTTCCGACAGTAAAGGACTTTATGGTTCCTTGTTCTGGCTGAACAAATCAAAAAGATATCCTTCAGCACCGGAAGATATGTACTCGTGCGACGGTCACGACGGCCAGCATATTTTCATGATACCTTCCAGGGAATTGGCAGTCATTGTGCTGGGTTTTTCACACAAGCCCGATCATGCCATGAATTTTGATGCTCTGCTCGGTGATATTCTGGGCGCAATCAAATAGAAAAAGAGAAGCCAGGGCTTCACTCCAAGTGAAACTCTGACAGAAATTATAAAATTACTGAAAATTTCAGGTTTTTAATTCGTTCCATGGCTTCCAGCACATTGTCGCGATCAGCAAAGGCAGAAAATCGGAAATAACCTTCTCCTGAAGGTCCAAACCCTGAGCCGGGAGTACCAACCACATTAGCCACATTCAGTAATTTATCGAAAAAATCCCACGATTTCATATTGTCCGGAGTTTTCACCCAAACGTACGGGGCATTTACTCCACCAAACACCGAGAACCCATATTTGGCAAGGCTTTCGCGCATGATCCGGGCATTTTCGAGGTAATAATTAATTACTTCCTTCACCTGCTTTTTACCTTCTTCGGTATAAATGGCGGCTGCTGCTTTCTGTACCGGATACGAAACTCCGTTAAATTTTGTCGCATGGCGACGGTTCCACAACGGTTTTACAGGATGAGCTTTTCCTTCGCTGTCGTAGGCTTTCAGTTCTTTGGGAATCACCGTAAATGCACAGCGGGTTCCAGTGAATCCGGCAGTTTTTGAAAAACTTCGGAATTCGAGAGCTACTTCTTTGGCTCCATCAATTTCGAAAATGGAATGAGGAATGGAATCGTCGGAAATAAATGCTTCGTAGGCCGCATCGTACAAAATGATGCATTTATTGGCTCGGGCATATTCCACCCATTTGGTCAGTTCAGCTTTGGTTGCAACAGTGCCAGTGGGGTTGTTGGGAAAGCAGAGAAAAATCAGGTCGGGACGCTCGGTTGGTAATTCCGGAATAAAACCGTTGGTTTCGTTGCAAGGCATGTAAATAATCCCTTCAAAATAGCCATTCGGTTGGATGTCCCCGGTTTTTCCCGACATCACGGTGGTATCGGCATAGACCGGGTAGACCGGGTCGCAAATCGCGATTTTGTTTCCGGCACCAAATACTTCCTGAATATTTCCGGTATCGCATTTCGAACCGTCGGAAACAAAGATATCGTCCGCTGAAATGTCAACTCCACGGCTATGATAATCGTTCAGAGCGATAGCTTCGCGGAGGAATTCGTAGCCTTGTTCAGGGCCATAGCCTTTAAACGATTCAGCTTTCGACATATCGTCAACACCTTCATGAAAAGCCTTTATCACCGCCGGAACTAAAGGTTGGGTTACATCGCCTATTCCCATCCGGATGATTCTTTTGTCTGGATTGGAAGCAGCAAATTCGCGCACCCGTCGTCCAATTTCAGGGAACAGATATCCCGCTTGAAGTTTCAGGTAATTTTCGTTAATCAATGCCATGTATATTGTTTTAGAATGATTTCCAGTTTAGAATTTCCCTTTTTGAAAGGTTCAAAGTTAAAAAAAAAGAAATCTCCTCAGTCTAGCTGAGCGATAGGGGAACTAAAATTCAGTGACATCTAGCAATTTGTTAATCCTGACATATGTTTGTTTAAATATCGACAGTCGGATTTAAACAAAAACTTGAGATGAGGGTTTAATAAATGGTACATAAAACGCACAAAATGATCTCAATAAAATCACATTCAGGCATTTACACTTTGGAAGTCAGACAATTAGTAAATATTTCTCTGGCGAAAGCCTGGGATTTCTTTTCCTCACCCGACAATTTATCAAAAATAACTCCTGAACATATGGGATTTAAGATTACCTCGGATTTGGGTGATAAAATGCAACCCGGGCAAGTCATCACCTACCAGGTTTCGCCTGTGCCAGGTTTTAAAACCAATTGGGTCACAGAAATTACACATGTGGAGTATCAATCGTTCTTTGTGGATGAACAGCGTTTTGGACCCTACCGGATGTGGCATCATGAACATCATTTTGAAGCTCAGGGTAAAGGAGTTATGATGACTGACCGGGTTTCATACAAACTGCCATTTGGAATTTTTGGCCGGATAGCTCATGGAATTTTTGTTCGGAAAAAGTTGGAGCAAATATTTGAATATCGGGAGCAATGTTTGGAAAAGATGTTTGGCAAGATTTGATCTATGATATCTATATTTTCCCAAAAGGAATTAACAATGTATGAGAATAGGCTTTCGATGCAAATTTTGGTGCAAACAAAAAAGACCCACGAAAACAAAATTCGTAAGTCCTTGATTTTTAAGAGCGAGAAACGGGGGTCGAACCCGCGACCCTCAGCTTGGGAAAACAAGCGATCAGGAAAGCCTATAAATAATTAAAAAATATTATTTATTTATATCATTGATATTCAATTATATAAATGTTTTTCGCATTTTTTAATATTTGGAAATTATAACCATCTTTCATAACTTTACGGTATTAAAATGGTTATACTTTATGGCAACGCTAAAAGTAATGCTTCATCCAATCAATAAAGACAAAAACGGCAAACGTGCCATTGTCTTACGGGCGACCCACCTGGGAATAAAATATTTCATTACTTTGGGCATTAAAGATAAGTTATTTGTCGATGATTTTGATCCAAATCCGGAAAACGGCTGCACCTATATTAAACCATCGGCAAACATTACCGACTACAAGCAAAAGAACAATCTGATTTCCCGAAAACTTGCTGATGCTCATTCTTTATTATTTGACTTTGATAAGAATAGGATCCCATTTACATTAGAGCGATTCAAAGAAGAATTCAATCTGAAGAAATCACAGGATTTTGTCTTTCCATTTTTCGGCCAGCTGGTCAAACAATTTACCGATAACAAGAAAATAGGAAATGCTTCAGTTTACAAAACGGTTAAAAATTCGTTGTTCAAATTCAAGAAAACAAATCAGCTCCATTTTTCGGATATCACCCTTACTTTTCTGCATAAATACGAATCGTTTCTTTATAGCGAAGGATTGAAGGGCAACGGGATCTCATTGTATATGCGAACGCTCCGGGCTGCCTACAATAAAGCGATTGCTCAAAAAGTTGTTGATATTAGATTATACCCATTTAACAACCTGACAAATCCAAACGGGTATAAAATATCAGATCTCGAAACGGCAACCATCAAAAGGGCCATTAAGCAAAGTGATATCCGGGATATTGAAAACCTAGAAACTACCCCATACAGCTCAAAGCACGATTCAAAGCTTTACTTCATGTTTAGCTTCTATTGCCGTGGAATCAACTTTACTGATATGGCATACCTAAAGCCCGAAAATTTGCAATCCGGAAGGATTGTTTATTCCAGGGCAAAAACCCGGAACCGGAAAGTTTTCAGCGTTGAAATTATGGATCCGGTAAAAGAAATCATTGAGTATTTCGACCGCCACCCATTTAAGAGCAGATATCTGTTGCCAATTTTAGACGATACCAGGTTTAAAACCGATCAGCAAAAAAGAACCAGGATACAAACCATGCTGAAGAAAGTAAACGGCGACCTGAAGGATCTTGGAGGCGAAGCAAAAATAAAAACCCCAATTACAACTTATGTTGCACGGCACAGTTGGGCTACCATAATGCGAAATAAAGGAGCTTCTGATGCTGTGATCTCTGAGGGGTTGGGACACGAAGATGAAAAGACAACTAAAATTTATCTGGAGAACTTTGAAAACAGCGTTCTTGATGAAGCAAACAGAAAATTATTGGAATAGAAATTTTTTGTATTTTTACATCTCAATTTAAACATGAAGGTTATGGCAACATATTCAGTTACGATTAACGAGAAAACAGCAAAGGGGAAAAGCATCCTTACCATTTTACACTCGATGAATGATGTTGTTGATATAGTACCACAAAGCCCTGCAAGTGTATTGCTGGACCAAATCAGGCAGGGAGCAAAAGAAGCAGTTGAAATCAGATCCGGAACGCGTAAAGGGAAACCCCTTGAAGCCCTGTTAAATGAAAAGTAATATCATTTTTACAACTACACCAACTTTCGACAAGGGATATAAGCATCTCCTGAAAAAATATGCTTCATTGCCAGGTGACGTTTTGAGGTTAAGAGACGAGCTAACAGAAAATCAGGAAATGGGTGTAAGTTTGGGCGGTGGGTTCCGCAAAATAAGACTGGCCGTAAAATCGAAAGGCAGAGGCAAAAGTGGTGGCCTCCGGGTTATTACTTTACACTTATTGGCCGATCCTACCACCAAGAAAATTATTTTCTTGATGATTTTCGATAAAAACGAATTTGAATCGGTAACCGATGAACAGATAAGGGTTTCAATCAAATGAGTCATTTGAAGAACAGCCGCGTCCCCGCGCTAAAACCATAACAACGTACACTTAAGCCCGGTTTTGCCGGGTTTTTTATTGCAACCTGAACTTGCTAACCGGCAAATGCAGCATCATTTTTTTTGAACTGTTTGCCATTCAGCAAATAATTGAATCCGGGAAACTGAACTAAACCATTGACGGAACAGACATTGCAACGTGAAATTAATGGCAGAAAGCCCTTCATAATACACAAATACAATTAAAACAGAATTTATTTTAAAATATCCCTATCTGGCATATTTTCATAAAGCCATGATAAATACTCAAAATTTGCCTCAAAATCCTGTTTTGTCAGAAGACCCATGCCTAAATTAAATTCCCTCTCTTTTTTATAGTCTTCTATAATTTTTTCTCTTTCTGTAAGCAAAGCCAGCTTTTCTTCTTCATTTATCCCTTCAGCTATCTTTCGGTCAATTTTATTAACCTGCCAAAAGCAATTTCCATTTATTTGGGAAGTAAAGCCGTGTGTAATATGCGTTATTTTGTCTTTAAGCAACTTAATAAGTTCGTCCTTTTCCTCAATCTGGTTTTTAAGGTTTAAATTTTCTTCCTGCAATTCTTTGGATAAATTGTCCGGATTAAAATCAGGATTAATTAATTCGTTTACTGAGACTTCCAGAATGTCAGCTATTTTGAGCAATCTGTCAAGAGTTAATTCGGTTTTTCCGTTTTCTATTTTGCCATAATTTACCTGAGCTATTTCAAGCTTATCGGCCATTTGTTTCTGAACCAATCCCTTAGCCTTCCGATATTCTATTATCCTGTTTAGAATCTTATTCATCTAACAAATATATCCCAAAGATTTAAGAAAAAAAATTAATATATCTTATGGATTTATATAAATCTTATATGTATGTTTGTGCTAAGTTTTTATTCTAAAAATTATAGCGTCATGGAAAAAGTTATTGAATTCCCAAAAAAAGAAACTAAGGTTGTGGACTTGCGTGTGGCAGTCACTCCTGCCGAAAAGAAGAATGTTGTTCAGTATTGCATGAACCGGAAAGTCAAAATCTCCGATTTAATTCGCTTTGCCTTAAAACAGACTTACGACCTAAATTTTTAAGCCATGCTAAAAGATAGAAAAGAGAAGTTTGAAAGGCAATTCGAACAGTTCATTGAGCCAATAGTTGAGAAATGCGTTTCCAGGCTACTTGAAGAAAAAAAAGAAGCCGCTATCGAAAACCCACAACAAATGATATCAGTTGGACAAGCAAGCAAAGATTATGGTTGCACCCAATTCATGTTGCGAAACGCAATGGCAAAAGGTGAATTAGCTTATTACCAGCCGGAGAACAGAAGCTACGTTAAACGAATCGATGTTTTCCGTTACCTCGATCGGCTTCGCTTCCGTGCAAAAGACGAAGTTGAAGAGTATCCATTTTTGAACGAAACGAAGTAAAAACCCACTTTGACCGGCTGGTTAATAATAGCAGAATATCAGATGAAATTCAAACAAACTATAATACCGGAGATAAACGATATATCTTTTACCACACCTATCGAAGATTTCGGAGATTCGGAAGAACAGGAACAAAAAACACCTTTATGTCCGATCAATGGTTTTCCCGAATTCATACGGAATTTTATCACTACAATGAGTGACATCTATGGCACTTCGCGCGACTATTGGACTGGATCAGTAATAATTAGCACTGCACTGGCAATAGGAAGCAAAATGGAATTAACTGGTAAGTACCGAAACAACCCAATCCTTTGGGGCATGTTTGTTGGTGATGTGTCAAATGGGAAAACTGAACCAGTGGATATATGCTTGAGGTTTTTTAGAAAATTCGATTCTGAAAGCATCAAAGATTACAACTCAAAATATTTAGCCTGGCAGAATGACAGCAAAAAGCAGAAAGGAGAAAGGGAAAATATAGATAAACCGGAATGTTTTCATTATTTACTTAACGATTTTACACCTGAATATATGGCCGAAGCTCATCGGGTTAATGACATAGGGTTACTTATTTACAGGGATGAATTGAAGGGGTGGATTGATGATTTTGGCAGGTATTCAAAAAGCGGAGAACAAAGCAACATGCTAACATCCTGGAGCCAGAAAGGAATTTCTTATGGCCGTAAAAGTGGCATACTCAACATCGAAAAACCTTGCATTTTTGTTACTGGAGGAATTCACCGCGAATTGCTTCACACCCTTGCAACAGATAATCGGGCTGAAAATGGTTTTTTGGCCAGAATGATTGCATTTTTCCCGGATAACACTGAAAAACGTCCTTATAACAACGCAACTCCTGATTTTAGTTTATTGAATACCTGGGATCAATTTATTGAAGGATTAACGAGAATAAAAAATCCAAAAGAATTGATTTTGCCTGAAATAACATCAAGGCTTTACGAAACCTGGTATAATGAAAATGTTATAAGAATTAATTCTGAACCAACAGCTTATCTAAAAGGCGTTTATGGAAAATTGGACATTATTTGCTTGCGATTGGCTGTAGTTATTCGCGGAATGAATTATCAGCTTGAAGGAATTGCAACACCGGAAATTTTACCCAGGGAAATGACTGCTGCAATTCAGCTGACGGAATACTTTAGGTCCACTGCATTAAAGGTTTACCGCCAAATATATGGCGAAACCAAATTTGGGAAATATACTAAAGAAGAAATTGCAGTGTGGTTAACAAAAAATACAAAAATGCCCAAATATGAAATTGCAGAATTGATACTAAAATCAAGCCGTTCTCAACTCGATAGGTTGATTGCCAGAAAGCATAAATAGTAGCCAGAAAAATAAAATATACAGAATCAACATGGTACATGGTACATTCACATATAAACCGCACAAATACAGGAAAAAATTGTGTACCAACTATGTACCAGAATTATTTTTAAAAATTGAATGATGGTACATAGTTGGTACACTCCAAAAGCATACCAGACAAGGAATTGAAGTGATTGTACCATGTACCATGTATATAGTGTAATAAATTTATAATAATTACCAGAGTAAACCAATTGAAATGAACTGCACTCAAGCCAATAACCAAATACAGATATCCGATTTTTTGACACAATCAGGAATACAACCGGCCACGACCAAAGGCCGCAACCTGGTTTATTTGTCGCCTATTAGGAACGAGAAAACAGCATCGTTTTTCGTTTATCCGGATCAAAACCGCTGGCACGACTTCGGATCAGGTACCGGAGGAAAACTGGTGGATTTGGTTTGCCAAATGCACCTGGTAGGTATTCCCGGCGCGCTACTCATTTTGTCGGGTGTCGAAATACCCAAACAGTCTCTTTCTTTTGCCCGGCAAAAAGAAGAAACCCACCGGGAACCCGCCATCGAGATAAAGCATCTCCAGCCGTTGCAGAACCGGGCTTTGATTGAGTACATCGAAAGCCGGAACATACCAGCCACCCTTGCATCCAGATATTGCAGCGAAGCATATTACCAGATAACCAACCCCGAAACCGGCGAAATGAAACGATATTTCGCACTGGCATTCCGTAACGACTGCGACGGCTACGAATTGCGCAACAAGTATTTTAAAGGTGGCACCAGCCCGAAAGCCATTACTACCATTCCAGGAAGCCTGAAGCGAGCAAATATATTCGAGGGCTGGATTGATATGATCAGCGCTTTGGTTTACTTCGGGCAACCTTCGCCACAGGCCACAACTATTGTATTAAACAGCCTTTCACACGTTCGCCACCTTTACAACATATTGCCAAACTTCGAACGGATCAACCTTTACTTAGATAACGATTCAGCGGGCCAAAATGCAGCCGCCGAAATCACTGGCCGCTTTCCAGGAGCCGTCAACCAGGCAGCAAAGATTTACACCGGGAGCAAAGATTTTAACGAATTCATAATGCAGTCAGTTGGCTGCACAATAAATCAATTATCATTCACCTAAAAATTAAAAATTATGAAAAAATTTCGCGAAGAAATGAGGAAAAATTTAACCGAAGCAATTGAAACATTGGAAGCTCATCAGGGCCATTTTACCGAGGAAGAAGTCATGATGATTCACGAATTTA
>JANXYV010000056.1 GCA_025355875.1 Prolixibacteraceae bacterium
GCTGATTGATTTAGCTGGTACTTTTGTAAAACATGGTGGAAAATATCTATTTATTGATGAAATTCATAAATATAAAGATTGGGCAAAAGAGCTGAAGTTAATCTATGATTATCACTCGGAATTAAATGTGGTATTTACCGGTTCATCTGTCTTGGATATCAAAAAAGGAGCCTCAGATTTAAGTCGAAGAGCTGTAATGTACAATATGCAAGGATTGTCATTCCGGGAGTATTTACAGCTTTTTCATCAAATATCAATTAAAACATATTCTTTGGAAGAAATCTTGAAACTTCAGGTGGAAATTCCCGAAATCCAACATCCCATTCCCTTGTTTTTAGACTATCTAAAAAGAGGCTACTACCCTTTTGCATTGGAAGAAAATTTTGATCAGAGGCTGCAACAGATCGTGATCCAGACTTTAGAAACAGATATTCCGTTATATGCCGGAATGAATGTATCAACAGGAAGGAAATTAAAGCAATTACTGGCCATTATCTCTAAAAGTGTACCGTTTAAGCCCAACATGATCAGCATTGCCAACGCACTTTCTGCGAGCCGGAATAATATTGCCGATTATTGCCTGTTTATTGAGGAAGCCGGAATGATTGCTCAACTAAGGGATTCTACCGGTGGAATAAAAGGATTAGGAAAGGTGGATAAAATATACTTAGATAATACTAATTTGATATACAGTTTAGCAAATGATAATTCAAATGTCGGAAATATAAGAGAAACGTTTTTTTTGAATCAGCTTAGAGTTAAGTATGATGTAATAGTATCTCCGATTGCTGATTTTCAGATCGGTGATTATACATTCGAGGTAGGTGGGAAGAATAAAGGACAAAAGCAAATTCAGGGCATTGATAAGGCTTTTATCGCAAAAGATGACATTGAGTTTGGATTTTTGAACACGATTCCACTTTGGCAGTTTGGGTTAACCTACTGATTGAAAAAAATATCAGAATATATCAGATTCCCAGATTGATAGAAATCTATGAAAACAAGGAATACCCATCCTTTGCAATCTATAACACAAAAAGGGATCTCCAGCTTTCGCTTCAAATTTTTGTCAATATTGACAAATTTAGAGTTATGGGTAAATCAATAAGAAAAGAAGTTGAAAAAAACTTTGGACGAGAATTCACTGAAGATGAATGGATGGATTTTTCAATATTTATTCAGCAATTTTTAGAGGACATTTTGGAAGATTTGGTAATAAAGATTTTGGAAGAATTTAAAAGCACTAACTCATAAATTTTAAAAACTAGCAAACTTGATAAAACACAATCATAAAAAGATCATGCAATTGAGTAATCCGCAAACAAGGGAAAACTCATTTTCTATGGCAACATACAAGATTCTGTTTCACAATACGTTATTGCTATCTCTATTTTTCAGCCTGTTCGCTATAAACCCGAACTCAATCAAAAATCGTCAACATGTCAATGAACTATTGTTTTTCGGCTCAATGGCCGCTTAATTTTTAATACTTTTTGAACGAACTATTGTAAGATTAGAAAAGCAATTAAATTTTATTGCAACGGAAAAAGTAAGCTGTTTATAAGCCAATACTTATCCTTATCGAGGAACACGGTAAAAAAATATATTTCACTGTTTGAAGTACAAGGGCTAACCCTTGAGGAGATCAGTCAAAAGACTGATCTTGAACTTGAAACGCTGTTCTCTCACCAAACCGATGAACCCATCAGCCCCCGATTACAAAAGCTTTATGCTTTTTTTCCTTACATGGAACGGGAACTCAAGAAAGTTGGTGTTACCTCCTATGGGATGTGGGAAGAATACATCAGTAAACATCCCGATGGCTATAAAAACTCTCAGTTCCGGGAGTATTACAAACTGTGGGGAAAGAAGGTAAACCCGGTAATGCACATGAACCACAAGGCTGGCGACAAGATGTATGTTGATTATGCAGGGAAAAAGCTTTCAATCGCGGATAAAGACACCGGAGAGATTACCGAAGTTGAGTTTTTTGTTGCCATTTTAGGAGCCAGTCAATACACCTATGCCGAAGCAACACCAAGCCAAAAGAAGGAAGATTTTGTTGTATCAGTTGAGAATGCCATGCGCTTTTCTGAAGGAGTTCCGGCAGCCATTGTCCCCGACAATTTAAAGTCAGCAGTTGTAAAAAGCAGCCGTTTTTTGAGCCCACCATCAACGAAACACTGGCAGACATGGCAGAGCATTACTAAACCACGATATTGCCTGCCAGAGCGTATAAACCCAGAGATAAGTCGTTAGTTGAAGGTGCTGTTAAAATACTATACCGAAGGATTTATGCTGTACTGAAAGATGAAACGTTTTTCTCCATTTTGGAACTGAACGATCGCATTGGATACCTGTTGGATACACACAACAATAGAAAGTTCACTGGCCGTCCATACACACGTTTTGAGATCAAATATCAGGCATTGGCAACGGTGATGCAAAACGGACACGTGCAGCTCAGCACAGACGTATCCACCCCATCAAGTACGACTTTATCTTTTATAAGAATCCAGATACATTTGTGGTTAAAAAAAATCATGGACAAGAAAGAGAAGATGTTTTCGTTAGTGGATCAGTGGAGAATATCGGGATTGACACGTAAATCTT
>JANXYV010000083.1 GCA_025355875.1 Prolixibacteraceae bacterium
AAATAGGAGCATCGCTTACTGGTGTTATTTCAAGCACAGACAGGTTTATATTCGGGCAAAACATCAGGGAATACGACCTGGTATTGGCACAACAGGAAGAATGCCTGGAGGAAATGGGCAATTACTGCGAGAAATATTTCAGAAATGAGATGCTGTTGCTATGCACCATCCCCGGTATCCAAAAGCTAAGTGCCATGATCATTATTGCAGAACTTGGGGTTGACCTGAAAACATTTGCCACCGCGGCAGCATTGACCGGATGGGCTGGTTTGCGCCCCAGAAACGACGAAAGCGCCAAAAAGATAAAAAGCCATAAAATAACAAAAGGCAACAAATACTTGCGAAGGATATTGGTTCAATGTGCATGGGCGGCATCGCGACAGAAAAACTGTTGGTTGAACACTAAATTTGAACAGCTGTGTGTCCGCAAATCAAGCAGGAAAGCGCTCATTGCAATAGCCCGTAAACTGTTGGTAATTATCTGGAATGTCCTTTCGAAACACGAAACCTATCGCGAATTTGTACCAAAAATTGATCCAAAACAAAGGCTTAAAAAAATTGAATATTATAACAAACGACTACTGGACTTACAGTTACAGTAGCAAATAAAGACACTAAAGAAGTCGGTTATATTTGTGGTGGTTCGTCCCCGGGTTCAAACTGACTGAGATTTTCATGCACACGCACGTGAGCCCAGAACTCGCAGAGGAAATTGTTTCAAAAAACTATCAAACACTTTCATTAACCCAAAACAAAAACAGCTTAGGGAGATATTCTATTGTCCGCCATGTTAATGTCCAAAACAAATACCGATGATTAACAGGCAAATACAATTTTAAACTGAAAAGATTTATAGAGGAAATATAAATAAAAAGGGCCGACTAGTAGCCGACCCTCGCCTAATTCAATCTATACTTCTACTTTGTAGTTTGTACGTCCGACATATCTTTAACAAGAGCTGCTTTGTCGACTCTGATTTTTACATTGTCGTCCACCTGAAGTAGAACGTAATTATCCTTCAGTTCAAGGATTTTACCGTAAATTCCACCGGTAGTGACCACTTTGTCGCCCTTTGCCAGGCTGTTTCTGAATGCAGTGACCTCTTTTTGTTTCTTCATCTGCGGTCTGATCATGAAGAAGTAAAAAACTACGATGATCAGAATCATCGGAAGAAAAGTCATGATTGGATTTGCCGGTGCAGCACCTGGTGCTGGCTGTCCCATTAATAAATAATTCATTTTGCGCTGGTATTAAGTTTAACTGTAAATTTCTATTAACTCGTTGGTCACGTTTGCCCTGATAAAGATTTGTTTTTTAGCTTCTTCGGCATTCGATGTGATTGTAACCGTTTTTAACTGCTTTCCAACTTCCCCGGCCGAGTTGAAAATAACTTCAATGTGCCCTTCTTTTCCGGGGGCAATATTTTTTTCCGGAACAATTACCTCAGTGCATCCGCAATCGGCAACTGCATGATCAATGATCAAAGTTCGGGTTCCTTCGTTCCTGAAGCTAAAAGTGAACGACACCACCTCTCCAGCCTTCAGCGCCCCAAAATTATGGATTTCTTCTGAAACGACCAATTTGGCAACTCCAGTTTCATCCGGTTTTTGACCCTGTACTGTTTTTTGTGTTCCTGAATGGCATGAACCGAGAATCAGCAACAAAAGCGACAAGCTACAAGCTGCATGACACAAGACTTTAAGTTGCGGAAAGCGGGTTGCGGGTTGCGGGTTAACCTTCGGACTTCGGACTTCGGACTTCGGACTTGCTTTCATCCTTCGTCTTCTCCGATTAATCCTCGTCCGGCCTTCAGGATTTTGTTTTCCTTCTTCAAATCTTTCAGGGCTTTGTCAAGTATTCCGTTGATGAAATTACGGCTTTTCTCGGTGCTGTAATACTTTGAAAGTTCGATATATTCGTTCATTGTCACTTTGGTTGGAATGGACGGAAAATACAGGAATTCGCTCAGTGCCAGTTCAAGAATCAGGTTGTCGATAAAGGCGATCCGTTCAATGTCCCAGTTTACGGTATGCTGTTTGATTAAAACCACATTGTCCGCATGATTCAGTACCACTTTCCGGTAAAGGTCTTTGGCAAACTGCCGGTCTTCTTCATCCTTGTACATCGGCAATAAAGCCTGGCGCTCGTCGCTGAATTCCTTGAATTTCTTAAAGGTTTTCAGGATCATACTGACAACAAAATCAAGATCATCGTTCCAGTAAATGCTCTGCTCTTCAAGCAGCGACTCGATTTCTTCATTATCGAGGACCATATATTTAAAAATCTCTTCCACCAATTTGCGGTCGCTGGCATAACTACGTTCCTCCGAAGCCATATATTCCTTGTAGAAATCCTGTTCGATCAGTGAAAGATAGATTTTCCGGATAAGCTCTTCGTTTCCTTCCCAGCTTAACTTGGATGTTTCGATGTATTTGGTGAGCGAAATATTTGTTTTTAGCTGTTGGATGAGCTGATTATTTACAAAGCGGGTGTTTGGGGCCAGATCGGCACTGGTCGGGCGGTGTTTCTTGAGTCCAAGATCGATTCGGTCCTGGGCAAATTGGTCGATCTCAAGAATGAGAGCCATCAGATAATGATAAAGATCGTATGTTTTTTGCAAACTGAAAAACAGTTCCTTTTCGGAGTTGTTGATCGATGTTTCAGGTGAAGTAAAGAACGCGTATAAAATTTGCAATACTTTGATCCGGATTATTCTTCTGCTAATCATTGTCTTAGAACCAGTTTATATATGGGCAGCAAAGTTAGAATTTTTTCTCAGATGATTTTGCCGGCGGAATAAATTTATAGATTCTTAACCACTTGGATACATTAGACGAAGAGGAACCAGGAAAAGGCCTTTAGGAAAAGTCTTACGTCAATCACGATGTCTTTCCTTTTTCCAAATGACTAATGACTAACGACTTCTTCATCAGACATATCTGGTTCTTCCGGATTAATTTCATCTTCCGCCAAATCGGATTCATCGTCTTCTTCCGGCTCATTTTCCCAACTGGCTATCGGTCTGACCGGTCCCTGGTGGCGGTAATAATAGGCCATTATCAGGCCGCTTACTGAGCCCCAGAGATGACTTTCCCACGAAATTTCAGGCTTAAGCGGGAAAATCCCCCAAAACATGCTTCCATAAAGAAATACCACGATGATGCCGATGGTAAGTAAACTGGCATCACGACGGAATACGCCGCTGAAAAACAGAAAAGAAGCAAGTCCGTAGACGATGCCGCTGGCACCGATGTGCCACGACTCGCGCCCACCAAGCCAAACACAGACTCCGGAAAGAAAATATATCAGGAAAAAGATACGATATCCCAAACCACGGTAGAAATACAACAGAGCAAACATCAAAATCAAAAACGGGACTGAATTGGAAATCAAATGATCGTAACTGCTGTGAATAAAAGGCGAAAACAAAATCCCGGGCAATCCTTCGACATGCAGAGGCAAAATCCCGAACCTCGTCAGATCCAGATGATAAAGATTTTCCACAAGTTTTACCAGCCAGAAAACAATAACAATCGCAAGCGGAATGATCAGACTGTATTTGAAAATCTTCTTTTCCGTTTCCTTGTCGATCGTCTCAATGTTTCTCGGGTAGTACTTGAAAATTGACATCAGACCAGTGATTTGATCAGGGCCACAAAATTCAGGATGTCTTCTTCCTGGGTATCGAAGGAGGTCATCCAGCGAACTTCGGAACGATGATCGTCCCACATGTAAAAGAAATATTTTTCCTGAAGCACAGGAATAATTTCGCGGGGAACAATGGCAAAAATTCCGTTGGCCTCCACTTCCTGAGTGAGTTGAATGGCGGGGATTTTCCGGATTTCAGTTACCAGAAGCTGAGCCATCTGATTGGAATGGGTCGCAGTTTTCTTCCAAAGCTCATTATTGAAATATGCAAGGAATTGTGCACTGACAAACCTCATTTTCGAAAACAGTTGCATGCTTTGTTTCCGGATGTATTTGGCCGATTTCGCCAATCCGGGATTAAAAAAAAGCACTGCTTCGCCCATCATCATTCCGTTTTTGGTGCCTCCAAACGAAAGAACATCGATGCCGGCATCCACCGTAAACGCACAGAACGGGAGATTGAGAGCCACGGCAGCATTGGCGATGCGGGCACCGTCCATGTGTACGAAAAGTCCATGCTGGTGAGCCAAAGCGGTGATTGCCTGAATTTCATCCAACGAATATACGGTGCCGAGTTCGGTTACTTGTGAAATGGAGATAATTCCTGGCTGTGAATGATGCTCAAAGTCGAACCCATGCAAATATTTGACAATCCCTTGCGGCGAAATTTTGCCTTTAATGGTTTCAACCGGAAGTAATTTCGATCCGGTAAATTTCTCCGGTGCGCCACATTCGTCAGTTTGAATGTGTGCGGTATCGGCACAGATCACCGAATGAAACGATCGGGTCAGGGTGGAAAGACTGAGTACATTGGCGCCGGTTCCGTTAAACACGAAATACACGTCGGTATTTTCTCCAAATTCTTGTTTGAACCGGGCGATGGCCATTTCGGTAATTTCATCGCCGCCGTAACCTACTGCATGTCCTTCGTTTGCCCTGGAAAGGGCTTCCAAAATTTCAGGATGAATTCCTGAATTATTATCGCTTGCAAAACCTCGTTTCATCGTTGATTTTCGTATTTTTACTTGAATGTAAATGAACTCAAAAAAATCAAATCAACCAAAATGGACAGATCATTAAAACTCAGTGAAAAACTATTTTGTTTGGCCGTGAATCCAAAGAATGGAGGCATTTTAATGAGTGCTTCGTCCGCTTTAGGCATGACCCTGACCGGTTCCGTGTTTGTTGAATTGCTAAAAACAGAAATGATTTCGATTCAGAAGGGACTTGTTCATCTGGAGAATTCTTCTATTCAGAACGACCAAATCCATGAATTTTTCCTTAACCGTATCCGTTTACGGGCGAATGACCGGAAATTAAGAAATTGGATTTCCTATTTCAGCGTGCGAAGCCGAAAAATCCAGAAGTTATTCATTCGAAGCCTCGCACAAAAAAATGTGCTTCGCACGGAGGAAAAACGAATCCTGTTTATTCCGTATGAAAAAGTGTATCTGATGGACCGCGAATTAGTCGAAAATATCCGGAGGGATGTTGAAATCACTTTACTTAGTATGGCGGGGTCATCAGACGATTCAGTTATTTTGTCGGTAATGACCTCAAAAACCAACTTGCTTTCACGTATTTTCCCAGACCGGGAAAGGAGAAAGGTCGTTGCCCGAAACCTGAAAAACCTACCCGAAACCGACATTTCAAAAGCTGTCCAAGAAGCTATCGAAATGATGCATGCGGCAGTTTTTGCGGCAGTTTCGTAGAGAAGTATTCAATCACAGTTTACCGAATAATATATCAACTTATAAAACAAAAGATCATGAACTTTTTCAAATTCAAAACAAGGTGGTCGAATGCAGAATTCATTGTGTTTAAACTTTGTATCGCTTCTGCTTACATCCTGATTGGAGCCTATTTCGGAACATTTGTTCTCCGGTTTTACATTCCCTTTCTCAGTTTGTTTATCGTAACGGGATTTTGGGCAGTTACGCTTTACTTGAAGAAAATGAAAGCCTGGAAGCATTGAGTGACAAAGCCAACATTTAAAAATCAAGCATGGAAAATGTAAACATCTTCTGGTTTCGCCGTGATTTGCGGACCGATGATAATCATGGATTGTTTCAGGCCTTGAATGCCGGTCTGCCAATGGTTCCGGTTTTTATTTTTGATCCGGCTGTTTTGGCTCAGTTTCCAAACCCGAACGATGCCCGCCTGACTTTCATTCATCGCAGCCTGACCGATCTCGACCGGGAATTCCGAAAATACAACAGCAGTTTACAGGTCTACTTTTCGTCTCCGGAAGTGGTTTTTGGCAGGCTGGCGACCAAATATTCAATTCATGCCGTTTTTGCAAATACCGATTATGAACCGACTTCCATAGCGCGTGACCAAAAGGTTGCCAAAATCCTTCAGGAAAAAGGAATTGAATTCCAGAGTTTTAAGGATCAGGTTATTTTTCATCAGAACGAAATCGCGAAGGTCGATGGCAAACCATACACCGTTTTTACACCATACAGCCGCAAGTGGAAAGAAAAATTATCCTCAGAAAGTATTTCGGTTTTTGAGAGTGAAAAGCTGCTTTCGAATTTAAAACACTTGTCATCCGATTATTTTCCTGAATTGCAGGAGATTGGTTATCAGTTTCAAAATGTGAAGTTCCATGAAAAAGATTTTGACGAATCTCTGGTTGAAAACTACGCACAAACCCGTGACTTTCCGGCTGAAAACGGAACCAGCAAACTGGGGATCCACCTTCGTTTTGGAACGGTTTCCATCCGTAAACTCACTCAATTTGCACTGATTCATTCGGAAGTCTTCCTCAATGAACTGATCTGGCGGAATTTTTACATGGATATCTTATGGAATTTTCCTCACGTAGTTGAAAAATCATTTAAACCAACCTATGATTTTATACCCTGGTTAAACGACGAAGGCGAGTTCGGGCGCTGGTGGACCGGGCAAACCGGCTATCCGCTTGTGGATGCAGGGATGCGCGAACTGAATGAAAGCGGGTACATGCACAATCGTGTCCGCATGGTCGTTGCCAGTTTCCTGACCAAACACCTGCTTATCGACTGGCGCTGGGGTGAAGCGTATTTTGCCTCGAAATTACATGATTATGAATTGGCCTCCAACAATGGCGGCTGGCAGTGGGCGTCAGGTTCGGGTTGCGATGCTGCACCCTATTTCCGGATTTTCAATCCTGAACTGCAGACCAAAAAATTCGATCCACAACTAAAATACATCCACAAATGGGTTCCGGAATATGGAACTTCTGCTTACCCAAAACCCATGGTAGATCATGTTTTTGCCCGGAACCGGGCGATTGAGACTTATCGGAAGGCGTTGAAATAGCAATACTCTTTGCAGTCTGGCTAAAGAAAATTCAAATTAAAAAAGCGGCCTTCTTTCGAAAGCCGCTTTTAATCCCCATCCACCAATCAAAAAACTATTTTTTAATCCAATTCACAATTTTATCGTCGTCGGGTTTCACTTTTGTAGGCACCATATCCACCAGTTTGCCGTTTTCGTCAATCAGGTATTTCTGGAAATTCCAGCCCACTTCCGAATCCATCACCCCATTTTGGCTTTTTGTCGTCAGCCATTTATACAAGGGATGCATGTCGTCGCCTTTGACCGAGATTTTCGACATCATCTGGAAAGTCACCCCGTAATTTTTTTCGCAGAATTCGGCGATTTCCTTGTCTGTTCCCGGTTCCTGGTGCATGAAATTGTTGGCCGGGAAACCAATGATCGTAAATTTGTCGCCCCCATAGGTTTTGTACAGCTCCTGAAGCTGCTTGTATTGCGGGGTATATCCGCATTTGGAGGCTGTGTTGACAACCAGTACCTTTTTCCCTTTAAGTGTCGAAAGATCGAAATCTTTTCCGTCAATATCTTTCACTTTAAAATCGTAAAACGACTTCTGGCTGGAGGCAATCAGGGAAACTAAAATAAAACTAAAAACTAGAGTCAGTGTCTTCATTTTTCTGTTTTTACATGAACTGAAAATGTAACAATTTAGCTTCATAAAAGTTTTATCGCGTTCATGTTAATAAGTTTCATCTTGCTGATCGGTCAGAATTTGTATATTTGGTCGTTCAATTCAGCACACTTTATGGAGAATTTTGTTGTTTCAGCACGAAAATACAGGCCCGATACTTTTCAGACTGTGGTGGGTCAACCCTCAATTTCCGCCACCCTCAAGAATGCGATCAAAAACAACCAGCTCGCACACGCTTATTTGTTTTGCGGGCCACGCGGAGTGGGCAAGACAACCTGCGCCCGCATCTTTGCAAAAACCATCAATTGCCAGAACCAGACCGCTGAAATCGAGGCATGCAATGAGTGTGAATCATGCCTGGCTTTCAATGGAAACCGCTCGTACAACATTCATGAACTGGATGCCGCTTCGAACAATTCGGTGGATGACATCCGCAATCTGACCGATCAGGTCAGGATCCCGCCACAAATCGGAAAATACAGTCTGTATATCATCGACGAGGTACACATGTTGTCGCCGTCAGCATTTAATGCATTCCTGAAGACACTTGAAGAACCGCCACGCCATGCTATTTTTATCCTGGCCACGACTGAGAAACATAAAATCATTCCAACCATTTTATCACGCTGCCAGATTTTCGATTTCAACCGCATTAAAATCAGCGACATATCGAACCATCTATCCTTTGTAGCCAAAAGCGAAAACGTGGTCGTTGAAAGTGATGCTTTGAACGTGATTGCTCAAAAAGCCGATGGTGCCATGCGCGATGCCCTGTCGATTTTCGACCAGATTGTCAGTTTTTCGGGAAGAAACATTTCGTACAAAGATGTGATTTCGAACCTGAATGTGCTCGATTACGACTATTATTTCCGTTTGACCGACTTGTTCCTGAAAAACGATATCTCCGGAAGTTTGCTGCTTTTCAACGAAATTCTGGACCATGGTTTCGAAGGCCACCATTTTATTACCGGACTGAGTTCACATTTCCGCGATCTGTTGGTGTGCAAAGACCCGGTGACTGTCCAGTTACTCGAAGTTGGCGGCGAAATCCGCGAAAAGTACAAAGTTCAGGCGACCCGTTGCGACGGCGATTTCCTGATTGGAGCCCTGCAAATTGCCAATGAATGCGACCTTCAATACAAAGCCAGTCAGAATAAGCGGCTTTTAGTTGAACTGGCTGTAATCAAAATTTCACAGTTCAGCTTAAAAAAAAAAATAGCTGACGGATCGGATGAACTGGCTCTGCTCCCGATTTTTGACATCCAGGGACAGCAGGTTCAAATTTCTTCCGGAGCAATTTCAGCTTCCGGACAAAGTCAAGATCATACCCCGGCCCCCCGCCTCGAACCGCTCGAAAAAGTCTCCAATATTAAAGTGATCCGGAAGCAGGGAAGTTCCTTCACACCGTCGATCAAAGATGCTTTGGCCGGAAATGTCTCTGAAAAAAAAGGAGATGACCCGATTCAGGAAACGACCTTTAACGAATTAGAAAATTTCGACGAACCTTTTACCAATGAGCAACTTGCACTGAAATGGCTGGAATTCACCGAAGAGTTAACGGATCGCCCAAATTTGAAGTCGACCCTTTCGGTAATTCCAGAAATAACCAGCGGCAACCAGATCTTGCTCAAAATTGGCAGTTCTGTTCAGGAAGAAGAAGTACGACTGGTCAGATTTGAACTCATGTCGTTTTTACGGAAAGAACTTCGGAATTCAGGAATTGAACTCATCACGCGCATCGAAAAACAAGAGGTGGAAAGGAAATTCTATTCTGACTCGGATAAAATGCAGATGATGTTGAAAAAGAATCCGGATTTGGTTCAGCTGATCCAAAAGTTTAATCTGGACTTTAAAGCTTGATGTTAACTGTTTCTGAAGTTATGCGGGTTTTCCTGTCAATATTTTCAAATTCGGCAAACTCCGGAAATTAATATTTTGTACCTTTATTGAAAATTGAAAAACTTACGGCTATGATTAAGAAAGAAGTGTTAGAAGCGTTGAATAACCAGATTAATGCTGAAACTTATTCGGCATATATGTACCTTTCGATGGCAGCTCATTTCGAGCACATGGGACTTTCAGGTTTTGCACACTGGATGAAGGTCCAGTATCAGGAAGAATCGGCCCATGCCATTAAATTCTTCAATTATGTGACGGGTCGTGGCGGAAGAGTCATGCTGAAAGCGGTTGATCAGGTTCCGGTTGATTTTGACGGAGTGGTCGATATTTTTGAAAAGACTCTGGCTCACGAAAACCATGTCACTTCATTGATTAACAATCTGATGGATATTTCGATTGCAGTCAGCGACCACGCCTCTCAAAGCTTTTTCAAGTGGTTTGTCGACGAGCAGGTGGAAGAAGAAGCGAATGTGGAGAAAATTCTGGCAACACTCAAACTCATCAACGGAGAAGGCAATGGCGTTTTTATGATGGATCGTGAACTTGGCCAGCGAGTCTTTGTTGATCCAAATGTGGTAGCATAAATTTTCCCAAATCATATTTTGTGAAAGGCTGCCGCGAGGTGGCCTTTTTTATTGATAGTTCAACTTCAACAATCCAGGATAGCTATGAACGCAGAGATAGAAAAATACTTTTCAGATTTTATCGGAATATGCAAAACCAGTATTCCTGAGAAAGATCATCCCAAAATTCAGGATGCCTTTTCTCTGGTTTGCGAGGTGTTTGGCGATCAGTGTTTTAAGTCGGGCGAAAACATTGTTGTGCACTCGATTGACGTCGCAAAAGTAGTGGTCCATGAAGTTGGCCTTGGGATTGATTCGGTTCTTGCTGCCCTGCTTCACAATGTTCATTATCAGGATCCCGGCTCCAAAATAATTGGATCAAGATTTGAAAAACCTGTTGTTTCGATTTTGGAAGGCATGGCCAAAATCAATGCGATGGGTACTGATACCGTAGAGTTGCATTCTGAAAACTACCGCAAACTGATGCTGGCCATGGCCGGCGATGTGCGGGTTATCCTGGTCAAAATTGCCGATCGGCTGCAGGTGATGCGAAACCTGGACTCACAACCCGAAGAGGTTCGTATAAAAATATCGGTTGAAACTTCGTATTTGTATGCCCCGCTGGCTCACCGGTTGGGTTTGTACTACATCAATTCGGAGTTACTTGATTTATGCCTGAAGCACCAAAATCCGGAGGCTTATCAAACGGTTTCGCATCGTTTAAAAGAAACAGACCGCGAACGGGCCAGTTTTGTTGCTGAATTCGTGAAACCCATCGAAGCAAAGTTGAATTCACGCGGTTTTTCGTTCGATATGAAAGCCCGGACCAAATCGATCAATTCCATTTGGCGGAAAATGCAGACGCAAAAAGTTGAATTTGACGAAGTGATGGATTTGTTTGCTATTCGTGTGATCCTGAATTCGGAGCTGGCCACCGAAAAATCAGATTGCTGGCAGGTATATTCGGTGGTGACCGAAGAGTACCAGTCGAACCCCAAACGTATGCGCGATTGGATTACCATTCCAAAATCGAATGGGTACGAATCGTTGCATGCAACCGTTCTCGGGCCTCACGGAAAATGGGTCGAAGTTCAGATCCGTACCAGACGTATGGACGAAATTGCAGAAAAAGGTTTGGCCGCTCATTGGAAATACAAAGGTGGTACTGTCACTTCAGAAATGGAAAAATGGCTGGCCAATGTCCGCGAAATCCTTGAGAATCCTGACTTGAACATGGTTGATTTCATCGACGATTTCAAGATGAACGTTTATGCCGATGAAATTTTCGTTTTTACACCGAAAGGCGATTTACGAAAATTGCCGGCAGGCGCAACCTTGCTCGATTTTGCCTATGAAGTCCATTCCGGAGTTGGTGACCGGTGTATTGGCGGGAAAGTGAACGGGAAGAACGTCACCTTGAGGCATAAGTTGCACAACGGTGATCAGATTTCGGTAGACACGGCCAATCACCAGAGGCCCAAAATGGATTGGCTCGATTTTGTGGTTACCAGCAAAGCTAAAAACCGTATCAAAGCCAGCCTGAACGAGGAAGTCAAACGGGAAGCTGAAAACGGGA
The DNA here is from genome assembly GCA_025355875.1 of Prolixibacteraceae bacterium. Lineage (GTDB taxonomy): Bacteria > Bacteroidota > Bacteroidia > Bacteroidales > Prolixibacteraceae > Aquipluma. The sequence goes on from JANXYV010000083.1 coordinate 11,639, forward strand.
AAGAAATTCTGCTCCGGAAAGTTAAAAACTGGAAGATCGAATATAACGACGAGAGTATCCGCAAATTGTTGAAATACTACAAATTCAAACTTGCCCAGGATTTGTATTACAACATTTCAGTCGGGAAGATTGATACACTTGAAATCAAGGATTTGCTGGTCGAAAAAAAGGAAGAATCGGCCAAACAACTGGTTGCCGACATGCTTCCGAAAGAAAAGATTCAGGAGCTTGAATTTTCGAGCGGCGATGATTATCTGATCATCGACAACAACCTGAAAAATGTGATTTACAAGCTGGCTCCTTGCTGTAACCCTATTTTTGGAGACGAGATATTTGGATTTGTGACCATCGGTGAAGGAATAAAAATCCACCGTTCGACCTGTCCGAATGCACCACAAATGATTGAACGATATCCTTACCGTTTCATCAAAGCCAGATGGCAGGACACCAAAAAGAAATCCTCGTTTCAGGCTACTATCCGGATTTCAGGAACCGATGAAATGAATATTGTCGGATCGATTTCACACGTGGTTTCCAAAGATATTGGAGTGCAAATGAGGTCTATCAACATCGATTCGAACAACGGGGCATTCGATGGCACCTTGCGCGTTTTCGTAAATGGACTTGATCATCTCGAATTTTTAATAAATAAACTTAAAAGTATCAACGGTGTTGTTTCGGTTTCAAGAGCCGACTAAAATCAGGAAAAAAATGGAGAAGTTGGATATATTTGAGGCACAAAAACTATTTGAAAGAGATGAACTGCACAAGGCTTTGGAAGTTCTGAACATTCTAACCGATCGAAATCCATCTGATATTGAATCACTTAATCTTCAGGGACGCATTTTCTTCAAGATGCAGAAATGGGGCGATGCAATGAACTCATATTCATTGGTACTTGAGTTTGAACCTGAAAATCAGGAAGCAAAGTCTGGGTTAGAAATGGCCAAAAGCATCCTTGGTTATTTTACTCCGGATATGTTTAATCCATAAACGAAATTCCAAAAAAAATCAAAATGATGTTAAAAATGCTGAAATCGAAACAATTTTGTAGGTTTTTTATTCTTAATTGCTATTTTTGAAACCCTGAAATGAATCAGGAGGTATATTTATTAGTCTGAAAAAATTAAAATTGGTAGTAGTCATGAAAAAATTATTTTTTGTTTTGTTGATGTTTATTGTTGTTTCAGCCGCTAACGCACAGACGCCGGAGAAATCTTTTGCTGATCTTAAGAATGAAGGAAATGCAGCCATCAAAATTAAGGATTACGCTAAGGCTCTGGATCTTTACGAACAAGCTTTGGTAAAATGGGGAGACAAGCCTGTCGCTGATACTTCAATGATTTACAATATGGGTTTGTGTGCCATGAGTTCGAAAAGCTATGAAAAATCTTTGAAGTATTTTGACCAGGCAATTGCCATGAATTACAAAAAAGTGAATTCATTGCTTTACGAAGCTGATGTTTACCGTTTAATGAAGAAAGATGCAGAAAGCCTGAAATCGCTCGAAGCAGCTTTGGCTATTTCTCCGGAAGATCCAAAGGTAAAAAGCAAACTGGCTGCATACTATGTGAAGGAAGCCAATACTTTTTACTCCAAAGGTAGTGCTATCATCACTAAAGTAAACGGTGAAATTACTGCCGGCAAACTGAAAACTTCGGATGAACCATATAAACAAGCCGAAAAACAAGCTATCGACGAGTTTAAAAAGGCAATGCCGCTAATCGAAAAAGCCTTGGGCTATGACGCCAATAATGGTACTGCCAAGCAATTGAAAGATGCCTGTGAACTGGCCATAAAAGGATAACCGATTTCCTGAGATATCAAAACGAGGCTACCTGAACGGTGGCCTCGTTTTGTTTCTGTCCACTTTTAACTTAAAAATTCCCGAAGATGAACCATAGAAACTTTCAAACAATCAGTGTTGAAGGAATGACTTGCTCCCATTGCGAAGCCAGCGTAGTCCGCAACCTATCTAAAATTGAAGGCATCGACGAAGTGTTGGCCGACAAAAACACTTCTCAGGTAAAAATCACCGGATCAAAAATAAATCTGGATGAAGTCGAGCGGATGGTGACCGAAATTGGCTACCAGTTCAAAGGAGTAATATCGTGAACTGGATTGATTACAGCCTGATGGTTTTAACCATTTTGCCAATATTGGCCACAATTGTTCTTGGCGCTTTCCTGGCGAAGAACGGGAAGGAGGCAATGGGCAAACCAACCATCCGTCCGGCATTTTTTTATACCGGAAAATTCTTACTGTTTGCCGTTTGGGCTTTTTTTTGCCTTGTTGCCATTTTTCCTGAATACAGATCATTGGTACCTTTTCTGATTCAAAAGCAAACGCCTGAAGTTCAAAAATTGCTAGTCGCAGCCTTCCTTATTCCCGCTAACATCATCTTAGTCCCCGCATATTTATCGATGGGAATGGTTACCCACATCGGACTTCCTACCGGGAAACATGAATTGCGAACTGGCGGTATTTACCGATTAAGCCGTAATCCGATGTATGCCAGTTTTATTTTTCTGAATACAGCTACTTTCCTTTTCCTTCCAAATATTCTGTTACTTATTGTCATGCTATACGGGATGGCTGTTCATCATTTCATTATTCTTGGGGAAGAAAAGTACCTTGAAAACGAATTTGGAGAAGATTACCGAAAATACAAGTCGCGGGTACCAAGGTACTTTTAATTGTTGGTGCTCATGGTCCATCTAAGCATACCTGGTATCGGTGAATCACAAATAATTTCCAGTAAAATCATTTTGTTAGCCAATGTATTAAAAGACTTTCTAAATTTGGGTCAACTAAACTTCTATACCATGAAAAAGATATTTCTATTTGTGATTATGCCATTTTTATTCGGTTCGTGTGCAAAAAAACAAACTGCAGACATACAAACCATTTCAATCGAAACCCTGAAAGACAAAATAGCCGGAGGCTGGGCCGGGAAAATGCTGGGCGTTACCTACGGAGCTCCCACCGAATTTCGTGCCCAAGGAAAAACCTACGAAGAACCGATGAAATGGGTTCCTTCTGATGTGAAAGGATCGATCTGGCAGGACGATATTTATGTGCAGCTGACTTTCTTAATGACGATGGACAAATTTGGGATCGATGCTCCGGCAAAAAAATTTCAGGAATTATTTGCCAAAGCAGGATATCAGTTGTGGCATGCCAATGTTCAGGGACGCAAGAATTATTTCGACAGCATTTTCCCTCCGAAATCGGGTCAGCCGGAGTATAACATCCATGCCGATGACATTGATTTTCAGATTGAGGCCGACTATATTGGGTTCATGTGTCCCGGAATGCCCCAAACTGCCAACAAAATTGCCGACAAGATTGGTCATATCATGAATTACGGGGATGGCGTTTATGGCGGTATTTTCGTCGGTGCGCTTTATTCTGCTGCCTATTTCGAAAACGACCTCAATAAAATCATAGATAAAGCGCTGCTTTCGATTCCTGCTGAAAGTGATTACTCAAAGATCATTAAAGATGTTATCCTTTTACACCAGCATTATCCTTCCGACTGGCGCGCGGCCTGGGCCGAACTGGAAGCTAAGTGGGGAAAAGTCCAGATTTGTGGGGCTGGTTCGCCGTTTAATATCGACGCAAAACTGAACGGTGCTTACGTTGTAATGGGATTACTTTACGGTGAAGGCGATCCGGCCAAAACCATGGAAATTACGGTCCGTTGCGGTCAGGATTCAGACTGCAATCCTTCGAATGCCCTGGCTGTTTTAGGCGTGATAAAAGGGTTCAGCGGATTGCCTGCTGAATATCAGAATGCAGTAAATGCAATGGGCGATTCAGTTTTTATAAATACGACGTATACATTCAATAAGGCCGTCAGGAAAACTTTACAATACGCTCAAAAACTGGCGGTTGAAAATGGTGGTGAAGCCACTCAAACCAAGCTGAACATTAAAGTTCAGCAACCACTGCCATTTCCTCTGGAAGTTGCTTTCCCGAAATTGGTTTTTGACAAAAAAACAAGTGTATTTGCAAAAGAAGGAGTTGAGTTGAAAGGCAAATGGACTAGCTACACGCTTTTAAATCCTTGGTCGAAACAGGAAATAAAAGATCAGTCAAAGGTCAGTGGAACGAAAGGCGACGAAATCAGTTTTTCGTTTGTTGGAACCGGAGTTTCGGTCGTCGGAAACTGGTTTAAGGATGGCGGAAAAGCCGATGTTTTTGTTGATGGCCAGTTGAAACGCACCATCGATTGTTTTTTCAACTTTGCCAAACAACAGCACGAAAACATGAATTTGTATCACATTACCAATCTTCCGGAAGGAAATCATACAATCAAGCTGGTAGTGAAAGGTGAAAAACGGCCCGAATCGGAGGGCACTAACGTTTATATCGCTGAATTTCTGACATTTAAAACCGCTGATAAAATCAATGAGAACTTCAGGTTTTCATTTCAGAAATAAAATTGACTCGCTATCAGTTTTTACGATCTAACCATCCATTCATGAGACAATTGAGATTCGGAATTCTTGCTTTTTACCTGTTTTTTGGCTTTCAGATGATTGGGTGCGCCCAGAAACCTGCCGGACCTGTCAAAATCATTTTCGATTCGGATATGGGACCTGATTTTGATGATGTGGGTGCCATTACCATCCTTCATGCCTTGGCGGCAAAGGGCGAATGTGAAATTTTGGCAACCATGGCTTGTGATGGATATCCCTACATTGCTCCAACAATGGAGGTTTTCAACCGTTTTTTTGGTCACCCTGAGATTCCGGTAGGCGCTGCAGTTGCCGGATCTCCCGACTTTTCATGCCCAAACCACTGGAATGATTCCCTGGTAGTAAAATATCTTCCAAAGCTGAAAACCAACCAGGACTATCCTCCTGCAACCGAAGTCTACCGAAAAGTTCTGGCGGCCCAGAAAGATCAGAGTGTGGTGATTGTTACTATAGGGTTTCTTTCAAATCTGGAGGCGCTTCTAAATTCAGGTCCTGATCAATTCAGCAAACTTTCGGGCAAAGAACTGGTATCTAAAAAAGTCAAGAAATGGGTGGCCATGGCCGGTGGATTTCCGGAAGGGAATGAATTCAACCTCAACCAGCATCCGAAGGCCTCCGCATATGTAATCTCAAACTGGCCAACACCCATCCTCTTCAGTGGTTTCGAGATCGGTGTAAAAATCATGACAGGCAACAAAGTAGCCACAAAGGGAACGAAAGGCAGTCCTGTTCAATGGACCTACCAATACTGTTTATCGAATTACGAAAACCGGAAATCTGAAAACCGGAATTCATGGGATCATACCGCTGTTTTGTGCGCTGTTCGCAATCCGGAAGACTATTTCTATGTGATTGGAAATGGAACATTGGTTTGCCATCCGGATGGATCAAACGCATGGAATCCGGATATGAATTCGAACCATTCATTTCTCGTTCATAAATATCCGTATCAGAAAATCGCCGATATTCTGGATGACCTGATGCTTTACGAACCTCGTTAATCTACATCGAAAAGATATATTGTAAAAATAACAATCTCCGACATGCTTTCCTGAATTAATTTCGATCAACCAGAGTTGTTGATTGGTAGTTCATCCGTATGGTTTAGAAACTGGTGCTTCCTTTGACTAGGAATTGAATTTCATTCGATTTAGATTTGGCCAAGTTTTAGATTGATATGAATACAGCCAGGTCATTTATCGATTTTTTTTTAGCATCATTCAGGAATGATACCGATGAGCAAAACGCAAAGAAATTGTCCCATGAGTTCTTTGCTGATTTTGTTTGGTATACTCCGGTCAAGCTGGATTTGCTTGAGTCGTACCTCCAGGAGGGCCGAATCGATCTTTTCTATCAATCACTTGCAGATTTAAAATACCTGATCGAATTCTCCGATAATCTGAACCGTTACTGGCATGTTCTCCGTGCCTATTCAGAAGCACTATCACGATTAATGGCCGATCAGTCGGTAAAAGGGGCAACCCGTTTATACAGTCATTATTTTGAGAAATACGGCGACCGAAGGGCTTTGCGGAATGAACACTGGCTTGAAAAAAAGAGATGGGAGTTTTTGGATGAACTGCATAGCACTATGAAAGAAGATGAACTTTCGAAATTTATTCTGAAATATCAGCTTATTCTCACCGAAAACATGAAGATTTATGTTTCGTTTTTGATGGCACTGATCAATGAAGTTCAGAAACTGCAAACGGTTCCAATCGGATACAAAATAAAATCCTGAAGCAGATTTGCCCATCGAATTCTCTTTTTACAAAGGATTTAACCACATTCTCAGGCACAAATAGTTAGTTTGTTTTAACAGGTTTGGAATTCATATTCCGCCTGTTTTTTTTTGAGTTTGTGGTTCATTCACCGCAATCTGGAGGATGGATGGCTGGTAATCCAATCCGGCTAAGATTCAGACTCATTTCCACTATACGACACCTGACTAATCTAAATAATTGAATTATAGACACATATGAGTCAATTTCATATCTCCGATTTGTTAACGAACCTTATTATTTAGAACCCGATTAAATTCAATAGTAAGTTGGAATACTGACTGAACCTTAATACTTTTACAAAAACTTTAACCATAAGCTATGAAAACTCTTTTTGTGATTGTCTTTCTGTCCGTAATGTCATTAATTGAATCCGTTGCACAGGAAGCGACCCAATGGCGAGGATTAAATTCTTCAGGAATTTATAGCGTCGATAAACTCTTAACTCAATGGCCGGCCGATGGGCCCAAAATTTTATGGACCTTCGATAAGCTTGGACAGGGATTTTCTTCGCCGGCATTTGCCAATAACCAAATTTATGTAAATGGCATGATCGAAGGGGAAGCGGTGCTGTTTGTGCTCGATATGAACGGAAAAGAGCTCAGGCAAATCAAGTATGGGAAAGAATTCGTTGAAAGTTTCCCCGGAACACGCTCTACTCCAACTATTGCAGGCGATTTGGCTTATGTATTGACCGGAAATGGAAAATTATCCTGTCTCGACCTGAAAACTGGAAAACCGGTCTGGGAAAAAGATTTCCTGACACAGATGGATGGTGCCAACATCACCTGGGGCTATACAGAATCGGTATTGGTAGATGGAAATAAATTGTATTGCACTCCGGGTGGAAAGAAAAACAATGTAGTGGCATTGAATCGTTTAACCGGGGAAACGATTTGGCAGAGTGAAGGTTTAGGCGAATTGTCAGCTTATTGCACTCCTGCACTCATCAAATTGCCTGCAAGGCAATTACTGGTAACTCATACGGCTTCCCATGTTGTTGGGATCGATGCTGCAAATGGCAAATTAATGTGGACTTCAGAACACCCGAATCAATGTGCAGTTCATCCAAATACGCCAATTTATTTTGATGGTGGCTTGTTTGTTTTCAGCGGATACGGACAAGGAGGCGAAAAACTAAAACTGAGCCCTGACGGAAGTTCGGTGACCAAGGAATGGGAAATTAAAAGTTTCGACAGCCGTATTGGCGGAGCAGTTCTAATCGACGGATTCCTATATGGATCGGGCGATAACGGGCGCAGCTGGCAGTGCATCAATTGGAAAACCGGGGAACAAAAATATTCATCAACTGAAATTACAAAAGGAGCTGTGATTGCTGCCAACAAGTCCCTATGTTTGTAATGTGCACTTTTGCTAGAGTAGCATAAGTCTAAAGAGTATTATTTTTGATTAGGCAATTAAC
>JANXYV010000121.1 GCA_025355875.1 Prolixibacteraceae bacterium
CCCTTCGTCAATTTGCTTGACTTTTTCTCTTTTAAACTCCGTGCTAAAATGCCTAACTTTTCTAATTTTACTTCCCATAATAAAGCGAAATTTAAAAGTTATCAACTAAACTTCTTGTCACCTTATTTCATGGGAGGACAATTTTTATAAATATGGAAATGAATGTTAGATTAATAGTGATACTGTTTGTTTTTACCGCATTCGGTCTTGCATTGAAGGCTCAGCCCTGGAAAGAAAATGGCAGGCTTCAAGTCTCGAAAGAAAATCCCCATTACCTAAGTTATCACGATGGAAAACCGTTTTTCTGGCTGGCCGATACCGGCTGGGAAATGTTGCACCGCCTGAACCGTGCCGAAATGGAAACATATCTCGAAAACCGCAGGGTAAAAGGATTCAATGTGATCCAAACCGTGCTGGTCAGCGAATTCATTCATTCGGATAAACTCACCAACTTTTACAACGACAGCATTTTCGTCAACGAAAATCCGGAGAAACCTTGCATCACTCCGGGAAACAATCCTGAAAATGCCCGTGAATACGACTATTGGGATCATGTGGATTTTGCGGTAAAAACGGCTGAAAACAAAGGCATTTACCTGGCTTTGCTACCAACCTGGGGAGAATGGGTTACTCCAAGATCTGACAAAGCGCTCTTCAATACCAAAGAACAGGCCTACAATTACGGCTGGTTTATTGGTAATCGTTATCGTAAAAGTCCGAACGTTATTTGGATATTAGGTGGCGATCGCCATCCGGATGAACAACCAAATGGGTTGGAACTTTGGCGTGCCATGGCCGAAGGTATTGCCGATGGGACCAACAACATTAAAAAATTGGATGGAAAGGCGGATTACTCAACGACTCTGATGAGCTTCCACTGTTTTGAATCGTCGTCGAAATGGTTTCAAAACGACGATTGGCTCGATTTCAATTGCTGGGGCTCCTACCATGCCGAGTTAAATAACACACGGTCTTACCAGGCTACAATTGCCGATTGGAATTTGCCTATTCCGAAACCAACCATCAACGCAGAACCAAACTATGAAGGGCATGGAATTAACTATGCCATCGACGATAATGGCATTTTTACTTCCACCGACGTGCGCTTAGCGGCTTACTGGAGTGTTTTTTCCGGAGCAGCCGGATTCACCTATGGAGCGCAGCCCATCTGGCAATTCACCGATCAAACCCGTAAAAAATTGTCGTCTAAAACCTACATGAATTGGATTGAAGGAATGGAATTGCCCGGTGCATTTCAGGTTGGAATCCTGAAAAAACTGATGGAATCGCATCCAATGACCGAAATGGTTCCTGATCAAACCTTGATTACCGCCGGACAAGGCGAATGTGGAAGTTATTCCTGTGCCATCCGCGGAAAATCATTTGCTTACATTTATATTCCTACCGGAAATAAAACGACTGTTAAAATGGGGAGCATTTCCGGAGAAAAAGTGAAAGCATCGTGGTTTGATCCGAGAAACGGAAAAACCAACAGCATTGGAGAATTTGAAAATTCAGGGGAAAAAAGTTTTGAGGTTCCCGGTATGTCGAAAGAACTAGCCTGGCTGAAATCGGGCCGGGGTTGTGATTGGGTGCTGGTACTGGAGGATATTTCAAAGTAAACAGGCTCTGGCAATAATGAACAGAGCAAAGAATATAGCAAACCTTTTAACAAGACTAATCTTTAATATAACCAATTTCAAGAATCCGATGAAAAATAAACTTCTATTTCTAGCCCTTTTTGTATTCGTCTTATCCTCATTCAGAGGCAATGAATCCTTAAAAAATGAACAGGAGATCCCGTACAAAAACTCAAAACTGCCTGTTTCGCAACGTGTCAGCGATTTGTTGAGCAGAATGACTGTTGGAGAAAAGATAAACCAATTAATTTCGATCAATGGCAGCGAATTTAAATTTGATCAAGGTTTTTTTGCCGATACTTCTTCAATGCGTCAAAGACTTGGCGGTGGAATTGGTTATATTCACGCATCTTTCACCAAAATTGTTGAAACCGTTGAAATGCGGAACAAAATTCAGCGCTACGAATTGGAAAAATCACGATTGGGCATTCCGGTCATATTTGTAGACGAAGGACTCCATGGATTGTTGAAACCTGAAGCCACCTGTTTCCCGCAAGCCATTGGACTTGCCTGTTCGTGGGATACAAAACTGTTTGAAGAGGTATTCTCCGTTGCAGCCAATGAAATGCGTTCGCGGGGCGGACAACATGTTCTCACCCCCGTTATTGATGTGTGCCGCGATCCACGCTGGGGTCGCTGTGAAGAAACTTACGGCGAAGCCCCTTACCTGAACGGAATGCTAGGAACTGCCGCGGTGATTGGATTTCAGGGAAGCAATACTGGGATTATCGCAGAAAACCATGTGGCTGCAACCCTAAAACATTTCACAGGTCATGGCCAGTCTGAAGGCGGGCAAAACCAGGCTCCCGCCAATTATTCCGAACGGGTGTTGCGCGAATCGCATATGCTGCCGTTCGAATTGGTCATCAACCAGGCAAAGCCAGCCGCCGTAATGCCTGCTTACGTCGAAATCGATGGGGTTCCCTGCCATGCCAACCCATGGCTGTTAAACACTGTGCTTCGGAAAGAATGGGGCTTTAAAGGATTGGTCACCTCCGATTTTGGAGCTATCGATCAGCTTTGGAACAAGCACTTTGTGGCAACTGATGCAAAAGATGCTGCCCGCCTGGCTTTCAAAGCAGGAGTCGATACGGATTTCCCTGTGGGAAATTCCTATCCTCATTTGCCGGAATTGTTGAAAGAAGGAAAAATCAGGTTGGCTGATCTCGATTCGTCAGTTGCCCGGGTTCTGCGCCTGAAATTTCAAATGGGCCTGTTCGAAAACCCATATTGCGATGTCAAAAAAGCAATAGAAATCAGCAAACTTGAATCATCGCGCCAATTGGCATTAAAAGCAGCTCATGAGTCGATGGTTTTGTTGAAAAATGAAAACAATCTTCTCCCGCTGTCAAAAGATCAGTACAGGAAAATTGCAGTGATTGGCCCTTGTGCCAACGAAGTTTTTACCGGGGGATATTCGGGCGAGCCATATCAAAAAGTGTCACTTTATGAAGGCATTAAGCAGAAACTGGGCAAAAAGGCCGATGTGGTTTTTGCCCAGGGCTGCAAAATTACAACCAACTATTCGAAAATATCTTTTGAAAACTGGAATTCTGTGGATAATATCATTTTTCCTTCTAAAGAAGAAAATGAGAAATACATGAAAGAAGCCATTGAAGTTGCTAAAAGTTCAGATGTAATTATTCTGGCCATTGGTGAATATGAGCAGGTTTGTCGCGAGGCATGGTCGGCATCTCATCACGGTGATGCTGCAACACTCGACCTGCTTGGTGATCAAAATGAATTGGTGAAAGCCATGCTTGAAACCGGGAAACCAGTGGTGGTCTACCTTACAAATGGCCGTCCGCTTTCAATCAATGAGGTGGCCAAGAATGTTCCGGCCATTATCGAAGGGTGGTACATGGGTCAGGAAACCGGAAGGGCTGTAGCTGATGTGATTTTTGGCGATGTAAACCCATCCGGAAAAATTACAATCAGCTTCCCGAAAACGGTCGGGCAAATCCCAATTTTCTACAATTATAAACCGAGCTCCCATCCCATTGACTACATCACCACCGATACCAAACCTTTGTTCCCTTTTGGTTTTGGTCTGAGTTATACAACCTACAACTATTCAAACCTGAAGCTTTCGCAAAGCCAAATGAATTCTGATGGTTCAGTGGTGGTTTCGGTTAATGTAACCAATTTAGGCAAAATGAAAGGCGATGAAATTGTACAGCTTTATATTCGCGATAAAGTCAGCTCAGTAACCCGGCCTGTAAAAGAACTGAAAGGCTTTGAACGAGTTTCTTTGGAATCCGGCCAAACCAAGACGGTGAACTTTACCATCGATAAATCGAAACTGGCTTTTTGGGACATCCACATGAAATACACGGTTGAACCCGGAGATTTTGAGATTATGGTGGGAAGTTCATCGGTTGATTTGAAAACAATTAATTTGAGAGTAGAGTAGTTTTCAAAGATCAGCCATCGCAAACAGATGGTTAGGCAAGGCATTGACGACTAATTTACCTCTAAAAATAGTAATGATGAAATTTTACATTTTCCTTTTTTCACTTTTCTTTTTTTCTCCGGTATTTGCCCAGAGAGCTAAATTACCAACCGATTACGTGAACGTTTTCACCGGAACTTCCAATTCGCGTTCGATGATGAATCCAGGACCGGCGCTTCCTTTGGGAATGGTCAAACTGGGACCCGATAACCAGGATCAAAAATGGTGCGGTGGCTACGAATATACCATCAACAGCATTGCCGGAATCAGTTTTATCCACGGAATGGGATTAAGCGGCCTGAGCATCATGCCCATGTCAGCGCAAGTCCTTTCTCCTGAAGGAAATTCGCGGCTTTTCCCCGGATCGCCCGATGGCGCTTTTGGCGGACAATGGACTGCCGGTTACCGTTCACGTATCCGGAAATCGGACGAAAAAGGTTCGGCAGGCTACTATAGCGTCTATCTGTTCGACTCGAAAGTTCAGACCGAATTAACTGCTACTTTACGAACCGGAGTTCTTCGTTTTACTTATCCTGAAACGAAAGAAGGTCATATCATCATCAATCTCGACATGATGGCCGAAGAGCCGACAGAAATCAAGGAAACTTACGTCAAAAAAGTTAACGATCATGAGATAGAAGGTTATATCCGCCAGAAAAGCCATTATCCGGGCGACTATACAGTATATTTTGTGCTGAAACTCGATAAAGGTTTTACCTCGATCGACGGCTGGCAGTTTAAACCTTACACAGGAGCCTGGCACGACTATGGCGATGATTTTAAACGCCCTTGCGAGAAAACCTTGAATTTTTCGGAATTTAAAAGCGGGCCGCAAAGCGGTGTAGTAATGAATTTTTCCACAAAAAAGGACGAACAACTTACGCTTTGCGGGGCAATTTCGCTGGTAAGCATCGACAATGCACGGCTGAACCTGGAAGCCGAACTCGCTCCGTTGGAATACAATTTCGATAAAACGCTTGCAAGCGCAAAGAAAACCTGGAACGATCTTCTTGGAAAAGTGGAAGTTTCAACTCCGAACGAAGTGGACAAGGAAAAATTTTACACCAATTTCTACCGCTCGTATTACGGAAAAATGCTGGCCAGCGATGTCAACGGCCAGTACACCGATATGTGCGAAAAAGTGCAGACCGTTCAGGCGCCGGCAACCGCGGTTTTCAGCAGCGATGGTTTCTGGGGAACGCAATGGAACCTTGCACCGCTCTGGACTCTGGTTTCTCCAGAAATTGCGAGCCAGTATTCCAGTGCCTTTATTGAACTGGGCCGGGTTGGCGGCTGGATTCCTGAGGCCCCAACCGGGATATCTTATGCGCCGATCATGGGTTCGAATCACCACAATGCTTTAATCATCAGCTCGTATCAGAAAGGAATTCAGGATTTTGATTACAAATTGGCTTTCGAATTGATGAAACACGATTACACTACACAGGGAATCGACTATCCCTGCGGAGGTTTTGCCGGAAACCGCCACATGAAACCGTACATGGATTTTGGCTTTGTTCCCGATGAGTTTGGCGCAGTTTCGAACACCGTCGAATATGCCTATGATGACTGGTGTCTCGGCCAATTTGCGAGCTCGCTCGGCAAGAAAGACGATTTCAAGTATTTTCTTAACCGGTCGATGAACTACAAAAATGTGTTCGATCCTGAAACCAAATACATCCGCCGAAAACATAAGGATGGCAGCTGGGTGAAGGATTTCGATCCGTTCAAATTCGGAACTGAAGGTGGCTGGAATGGTCCGGGATACATGGAAGGAAATGCCTGGATTTACAGCTATTTTGTACCCCAGGATTTGCCTGGAATAATTTCACTAATGGGGAAAGATGAATTCAATGACCGGCTGGAAAAAGGATTTGAAACCGGTAAAGTAGATTTGTCGAATCAGCCCAATCTCGAAGCTCCGTTTCTGTTCAATTACTCCGGAAAACCCTGGCTGACACAGAAATATTCGCGATTGGTGACTGATCAACTGCTCGATCTTGATCCGCTGGTTGGCTGGCTGGGCGACGAAGACGAAGGTCAGATGAGCTCTTACTATGTGCTCCTGTCGATGGGTTTGTTCGAGATGGATGGCGGGTGTTCGGTGAATCCCTCGTACGATCTGGGCAGCCCGATTTTTGATAAAACCGTGATTCACCTCGATCCGAAGTATTACTCTGGCTCAACGTTTACCATCGAAACCAAAAACAATTCAAAGTCAAATATTTACATTCAGAGCGCCAAGTTGAACTGCAAAGCTTTCAACAGCCTGAAATTAACTCATTCGGAAATCGTGAAAGGCGGAATTCTGGAATTGAGGATGGGCGATCAACCAAACAAAAATTTCGGGATAAATGAATTCCGAAAATGATGTTTAAAATATTACAATAAACTTAACCAATGAAAACCAGACCAATGAAAAACCTAAGCATCTTAACTTCATTACTGCTCCTTTGCAGCATTCTGAGTGCCCAGCCATTAAAACGATCCGACAGCTTTTTCGGCATTCACTTTGATTTTCATGCAACCCAGAATGACAAGGAAATCGGGATGACTTTTACTCCTGAAATGATAGATTCATTCCTGACTATAGTCAAACCCGATTTTGTTCAGGTCGATTGCAAAGGCCATCCCGGATACACCAGTTACCCTACCAAAGTCGGCAATCAGGCCGGCGGTTATACCAAGGATATCCTGAAAATCTGGCGCGAGGAAACCGCAAAACACAATGTCGCCTTATATGTACATTATTCAGGAATCATGGATGCCAAAGCGGTTCAGGATCATCCGGATTGGGCTCGACTATTGTCTGATGGCACTCCCGACAAAGAAAAAGCGGCTTACCTGGGCGATTATTCCGATAAATTACTTATTCCACAAATGAAGGAAATATCGAATTACGGGGTCAACGGCGCCTGGATTGATGGCGAATGTTGGGCTACTCAACCCGATTATTCGCACAATTTGCTGGAGCTATTTAAAAAAGAAACCGGTATTACCAATATTCCCAAATCGGAAGCCGATCCACATTACAACGATTTTATAGAATTCAACCGGAAAACTTTCAGGAATTACCTGAAAAAATATGTTGATGCGGTTCATACTTATAATCCTGCTTTTCAGATTACCAGCAACTGGTCGTTTTCGTCGATGATGCCCGAACCGGTGGATGTAAACGTGGATTATCTTTCGGGTGATGTGGCTGGCCAAAATTGTGTTTACAACGCCGGCTTTCAGGCACGGTGTATGGCGCTTCAGGGAAAACCATGGGACTTGATGGCTTGGGGATTTACTTACGATTTTGGACCGAATGGTGGTTTTGGTGGCCCAAAATCAATTATACAACTGGAACAGGAAGCAGCCGAAGTAATGGCAATGGGCGGTGGTTTCCAGGCTTATTTTACCCAAAACCGCGATGGTTCAATCAAACCCTGGTATTTTAAAATGATGGGCGAGTTGGGACAGTTTTGTCGTGCCCGCCAACCATTTTGCAAAGGCGCTGAAACCGTTCCCCAAATCGGACTCTGGTATTCTACCTTCAGCAAGCGTAATCAAACCAATCAGGTTTATGGCTGGAATGTTCCGAATGTGGAAGGTACCCTTTCTATCCTGCTCGATGGCCAAAACAGCGTCGAAATTTTAATGGATCATCAGCTAAAAACCAAATTGGATCAATATCCGGTTATCGTTATTCCTGAATGGACAGGTCTTGAACTCGGTTTGAAACTGCAGGTTATGGAATATGTCAAAAATGGCGGAAAGCTTTTTGTAATCGGTGCCAATGCGGTAAAAGAATATGAACCTCAATTGGGTGTGATCTTTTCAGGCAAACCTGAAACTTCAGTATGCACAATTGGATTCAACAATCAGATGATGGCAGCCAAGACCACCGTTCAGTATGTTAAGGCTGAAGCCGGAACACAGGTTATTGCTGAACTATACCGTGGCGACGACTTCCGCTTTCCCACAGGAAATCCTGCAGCAACAATCGCATCTTATGGGAAGGGCAAAATTGCAGCCTGTTACCTCGATTTGGCTGGCCCTTATTACACTTATCAGGCTAAAGGTTTTTCTAAATTAGTCAGCAAGGTGATCGGACAGTTGCTTCCTGAGCCCATCGCAAAAGTTATTGGTTCGGATTATGTACATACTTCGGTCAGTCAGAAAGAGGGTAAAATGTTTATTCACCTGATTAATACTTCCGGAAGCCATTTCAATCAAAAGGTGTATGAATACGACCAAATTCCGGCAACCGGTGATCTGTCTGTGGAAATAAGCACACTAAAACCAATTAAAAATGTGCTCCTTCAGCCGGAGGGTAAGGTACTGAAATTCAACTCCAAAAATGGGAAGGCTATTGTTTCTGTTCCTTCCATTGCCGTTCATTCGATCATTCAGTTAGAGTTTTAATGTAAAAAATAATCAAAATGAGATTCAAATATTTGGCAGTAATTCTGGGGATTTTCTGTTCATTTTCAGGCTTTTCTCAAAAATCAAACCCTGTTCCCGTTACCGTAAACTTTGCCGACGTTCACCAGCGCATTACCGGTTTTGGTACTTCAGGCGGAAACAGTTCGGCCTCAAACTTTAAAAAATTAGCTCCGGAAAGACAGAAATCCCTGTGCGATCTGCTTTTCAATGTAGAAAACGGAATAGGTCTGAGCATGGTCCGCAACGAATTGTACTGGACGATCGAACCATCGCCGGGTGTTTGGGACTGGACCAAAGACGACGCCCAGGTCTGGCTGATGAACGAGGCAAAGAAACGAGGCGTAAACTATTTCTGGAGCGCCACCTGGAGTATGCCTGCCTGGATGAAAGACAACGACAACATCAAGCATGGTGGACATCTGAAGTTGGAGCAGTATCAGAATTACGCTGATTACCTTTCGAAATACGTTCAGGAATATAAAAAGCGGTTTGACCTTGAAATCAAAGCCGTTTCCATAACCAATGAACCCGCGCTTGCCACAGGTTATCAATCGTGCCAATGGAATGGAGCTCAACTGCGTGACTTTATCAAAAACAACATGGGACCAACCTTCAAACGTGATGGACTTCAGTCCAAAATCCTGATGCCCGAATCGCATGTCAGCACCAACCTCCCGCTGGAAGCCGATTCGACAATGAATGACCCGATAGCGCGGGATTTTGTGAGCATTATTGGCTGGCATCAATATAACCAGTCGTATGATGGCAAAAATCCATTTTTTCCGCCTTCCACACCCATTGCGGCATACAATCCGGCAAAAACTTACAACAAGGAAATCTGGCAAACCGAAGTTTCGTTTATCGGTGGAAAGCCTGATTCTACAATTAATTGGGGTATTGGAACTTCACTCTTGATTCACAATGCCATGGCCGAGGCTGAAGTGAATGCCTGGGTCTGGTGGGTTCCGCTCAATTCCTGGAAAGACAATGAAGGTTTGGCTGATATCTCGGGCGACAAATACATTGTAACCAAACGTTTATACTGCTTTGGAAACTGGAGTAAATTTATTCGTCCAGGATATTTCATGGTAGGAACAGCCTATCAACCGGCGCCAAACATTTTTGTGAGCGCTTTCAAAAACCCAAAAACAAACCAGTTTGTGGTTGTATTGACTAACAACAATCCGGATGAAAAACCGGTTTCTGTGAGTTTTAATGGATTAAAATCCGCATCAGTAACACCCTGGGTGACTTCAGCTAACAAAAATTTAGTGATTCAGCAGACGATCAAGTGCAAAAAGAATGTCTTCAGTATCTCGCTGGAAGGATCAAGTGTAACCACATTGGTTGGAAAAGGAAAATAATTGAAAACGAATTAAAAATCATACAGATATGAAACCAAATTTTGTTCTTCTGATTTTCCTTTTTGCAGCTTTATTTTTCAATTCAGGTTGTCAAAAGAAAAGTGAATCGTTCAGATATGATTCCAACCGAAAGTCGGTAATCATGGAATATCAGAGAAAGCCTGTTTTGACCAGAAAAGAAATTCTGGTAAAAACCAAAAACGAAGGGACACTTAACTTTCCTGTAAAAATCGAAGGAAATAAAATGATTGCCGACCTCGGAAAATTTGGAATCTATTCTGAGGAATTCAATTCAAAAGATTCCAGTACAACCATCGGGCGAATCAGTCTACAGGTAAAAACCAGCGAAGCTTTCATCGTACAATGTCCGTTTGAATTTCCGAAGGAAAAAGCGAAACCCTATTTTATGATTCCGGGCTTTTTGTACGGCACCAATAATCTGGCTACTTCCGACGGGCAGCAACCCAAGCTGAACTATGGCGGAAAAGTGGACTGGCCCAACAGTTCGCTAATCTATTGCCGTGCCGACCGGAGCACCCATCCGGGAGTTTTGACTATCAGGGACCACACCGTGATCATGGTTGGAATAAGCGAAAAGGTCGATTCAGTTGAAATCATTCCTGCCGATAAATGGTCGCCGGGCTATTTATACAACGGGTTGATGCTGGATAGCTCAGACCCGCAAACTGACCGGATTGGATTTCAGATTGGATACGAAAATGCCCCCAAACGATATTCCTGGGAGAAACCTGAAAACCCAAAAAACGAGGAATACCTGTTCGGCTGGATTGAGGGACAGGAAGGCAAAACGATCCACACCTCGACTTTTTATTATACAGGATGTGCAGATGAAATAACCAGTTATGGTAAGGCTTTGAAAGCATATTACGGACAGATTCACCAGATGCCGATAAAACGCTCCACCCGGAAGGAAGCCATGGAAAAAATTTCGAAAGCCATTGTCGACTATTCGTGGAGGGAAAAAAGTAAAACTTTCATCCTGGCCGACGGCCCCGACACCAGCGATGGCAGCGTGGGCGATATCGCTTGGACTGGCGGTGTTCAGGTAGCCTATCCACTTTTGAAAACGGCGTTGAAAATTGGGGACAAGAGAAGCGAAACTGTAGCATTAGATTTTATCAATAACCTTTGCAGCGGAAAAGTGATGAACCAAAAAGCTGGTTTACTGAAGGAAGAATTCAGAAAAGGGGTATGGCAAATTACCGGTTGGTGGGGAGTGCGCGAAGATTGCTTTAATTTTGGCAACCATCCTTTGCATTCGGCCTACCTGAACGGACAAGCTTCATACTATCTTTTGAAAGCTTATGAACTCACCGGAAAACAAAATCATAGTTGGTTGGAAACTGCAAAAACGGTTTTGGAGACTGCAATGAGAAATCAGAACAAAGATGGTGCTTATCCCTGTTTTTTTGACCCTGAAACAGGGATTGGTGTTGATTACGACGGATTTCAATCGTGCTGGTTTATGCCCGGAATGGTTATGATGTTTAAACTGACCAAAGATTCAACATACCTGAAAAGTGCAGAAAAGGCCATTGATTATTACCATCAGTTTCACCTTCGGGGCGAACTGTACGGAACTCCGATGGACACACACCGGTCAACCGACGAAGAGGGAAATCTCTCTTTCATCGTTGGTTCGGTTGAACTTCACAAACTAACAGGCCTGAAGAAATATTTGGACTTTGGCATGGATGGCCTAAATTGGGAATATTCATGGAAATTTGCCTACAACACCGCTCATACCAATGAACCGCTCCGGAGCATGAACTGGTCTTCGTGCGGCGGATCCATTACCAGCTCATACAACGTTTCAATCCATCAAATGGGTAATTTGGTTGCCGGCGAAATGTATTATCTCTTCACACAACTGAAAGACCCGTACATTGAATCGCGCCTGAAAGATGTTTGCATCTGGGGCTTGGGGGCCTACAATACAAAAGACAACGATTTCGGTTACGGCAAAACTGGTCAGGCTACCGAACAGTTTTTTTATACAGACGGACTGGTTTTGCCCTGGTACCGACCCTGGGATGGGGGTGTTTGGGAAGCCTCGCTTTCCTGGGCCTCGGCCTGTATTTTGCAAAGTTGCTCCGAAGAAATCCCGGATAAATATTTTGGAGAATAAACTGAACCGCTTTATGAAGAAAACCATTTTTACTACGATATTTCTATTTGCCCTGAATTGCCTTGCTTTTGCACAGTCAGGATTCGAACACCGGGGCTACCTCGGATGGATGATCGATATGAGCCTGACGGAATGTTATGATGCCTGGCCATCTGTCAAATTGGATTCGGCTATGATTGCCGATTACGCCGAAACGCTGGATTTTCTGAAGCGATCGGGGATGAACGAAATCACACTTTGGGGCTTGTTCACCAACAAATACTGGGAGCCGGAAGTCGAAAAAACCATCGATCCCAAACGAAAAGCCCTGATTGACCAGGTAATCCGGATGGCTCATCAGCGAAAAATAAAGGTCATTCTTGGCATGGGTGTTTACAGCTGGGGATTCGATAAAATACTTCAGGAACATCCGGAACTGGGCTGCAGCTGCAATGCACACGTGCTCGACTGGTCGAACCCGGCATCCTGGGACTGGCAAAAAAAGGTTTTCGATTACACCATCGATCGTTTTGATTTTGACGGAATCAGCATGCAAAGCGCCGATTTGGGTCGCTGCAACTGTGGGAAATCGGCAAAAATGACTGATTTGGAATACCATGCAGTTATCAATCAGAAAGCGGTGAAATACATCCGTTCGAAAAAGCCAAATTACATCATCGGCATTTCGGGCTGGGGAATGAACTTTGGCAATCCTGCAGATATGAAAAGCATTCAGGAAATGACCAAAGGCGTTGACTATCTGATTGACGTAGAAGAAACTTCACTGAAAGAAGGACGAAAATTTCGTCAGGAACTGATCAAAGCCATTGCGCCCTGCCGTTTCGGCAACACAGCGGTTCCAAATGTAGAACCGATTCAGCGGCTGCCACGGAATGCCTATTTTGTTCCAACCTTGTTTCATGCCAGTCAAAACCTGAAGAATTTGTATGCTGACGGTGGTCTGGCTTGCGAAACTTATGCCCGAACTCGTGGCAATCCGGGTGACAAAGTGACCATCGAAGTGATTGCCAAAATTCTTTCCAATCCCGAAATGGATACAAATAAAGCGCTGGAAGAAGTGATTCGAAGCATTTATCAACCTGTTGACAAGGCGACCTCAGCGGAACTGGCATCGGTTTTCCAGGAAGCTGAGAATGCATTTTTCTTGAATTCGCGAAAAATAGGAATGAATGATTTTTTCAAAGAAATAGTCTTGCTCATTCCCCGCGATGGAAAAGGTATTGAAGATAGTTACCTGAAAGCGATGGATGCTGAATCAAGGTCGAATTACCTGAAGACCATCCAAAACCTTTCGGAAAGAGCCAATCAGCTTGCTAATAAAGTGGGCAATCAGAAAGAACTGAAACTGATTTCGGATTGCCTTGCCAATATATTGAAACCAACAGACAAACATCCTTAAATCATTCAAACATGAAATCGAAATTAATCTTACTGACTCTAATCTTCATCTCCTCATTTACAATAGCTTACAGTCAGAATGGCAACACCGTGAAAATCGTCATGTATGGCAATTCCATTACTTTTCAGGGGAAATGGGAAGAGGTTCTTGGAAGAAATGATGTTGCCAACCGGGGCATTCCCGGATATACCACGGGTCAGCTGATCTGGACCATCAAAAATGGGTTGCATGATCATCCGGGAAGCAAAATCTGGTTTCTGGAAGGCGGAATCAACGATATTTCGCTGGGTGTTCCGGTTGAGCGGATCTTTGAAAACTACAAAATTGCAGTTGATTCACTTCAGCGAAATCATATCATCCCGGTCGTACAGTCTACCATCCTGAAAAACAATGCGAAAGCCGATAATAAACTGGTAACCCAACTAAACAAAAAGGTAAAACAGTATTGCCTGAAAAACAAAATCGAATACATCGATCTGAATGTATTTTTGTCGCGCGATGGTGAACTGATCAAGGAACTCACCACCGACGGTTGCCATCTTCAGCCACAGGCTTACCAACCATGGGGAGAAGCAATCAAGAAAGTTTTGCTGAAATATGGAATATGAAGCTGAAAATCCACAAATTTTTTTGAAAGGAACATTTCTGGAAGAATCGTATAACAATTTCGTCTGCCGGACTGGATGAAAAAAAATACTTTTCTCTTATTAAAACCTTAATCTTTTAAAATACAAGAACTTACCATAAAACAGAATAGAATATGATCCAAAACAGTTATAGGATTGCTTTTCCGATTTTGGTTTTCGTCACGATATTCTTTTCGGATATAACTTTTGCCCAAAAGCAAAAGGTTTGGCTCGACGCGGATACCGGCAACGAAATGGACGATTTATATGCCATTGTCCGCCTGGTGAAAGAACCTTCCATCGATTTGGTCGGATTGAGTTCGGCGCATTTCAACAATCCCGACCTACTGGTTTTTGAAAAATGGAATGCCTACGAAACCAAAGGATTGAACACAGTTGCCGAAAGTCAGCGACTCAACGAACTAATCCTGAAAGCGATCGGAAGATTAGATATTTCGCATCCGTTGGGAGCCGACCGTCAGATTGGGCGAGCCTGGGGACAGGAAGATCCAAGGAATTCGAAGGCGGCCCGAGCTATTATTGCAGCAGTAAAAAAACTTCCGGAGCATGAAAAACTTGACATTTTAACCATCGGAGCCATGACCAACCTTGCTTCAGCATTGATTTTGGCTCCAGAAATAAAATCCCGAATCCGGTGTTTCTCGCTGGGTGCGCAATGTGACCCAAAAACGAAAGTCTGGAATAAAAATGAGTTCAACATCCGCAATGATCTGAATGCCTTTGACTTCCTGCTGAACCTGGAAGGGTTTGATCTGACGATGATGTGTCTGCAGGCTGCACATTCGCTTCAGTTTCATCGGGAAGACACATACCATAAACTGGATGAGACAAATGCAGCTCAGAAAATACTCGAAGACCGCTGGAAGGAGCAAAATCCACAGGACGAAACCCGTGTGATGTGGGACCTGGCATTGATAGAAGCCTACCTGAACCCGGAACATGCTCAGATCAAAACGGTAAAATCTCCCCCCGAAAACAAGCAACGCAAAATCAAAGCATACATCAAAATCGACGAGAAAGCCTTTGCTGACGATTTCTGGAAAGCTTTAAAAAAGTAGATACAAATAATCCTTTACAGGATAGGTTTTTTATAAGTCAGAATTTTTTTCTCAAGACTTGTACGTACAAGCTGAATTTATATCTTTGCTCCTGAGTTAAATTTGAAAATAGTCAAACATAAATTAATACGTTATGAAAAAAATCTTCATTTTTTGCATGGTCATTTTGGGACTTCAGGCACGTGCTCAAATCAAACTAATCGTTCGTGCCGACGATATGGGAAGTTGCCGTGCAGCCAATCTGGCAATTATTGACTCGTATAAAAATGGAATCACCTCAACTACCGAAGTGATGGTCCCCTGTCCATGGTTCCTCGACGCAGCAACCATGCTAAAATCAAGTCCAGACCTTGATGTTGGGCTTCACATGGTATTGACCAGCGAATGGTTGTATTATAAGTGGAGACCATTGACTTCTGGAAAGACAATTCAGGATGCCGATGGATATTTTAATCAAATGGTATGGAGCGGAGGATTGAGCAGTCTGAGCAATGTCACACTGGATATGACCGAAGTAGAAGCTGAATTTCGCGCACAGCTGGCTCTGGCGCTCAAGAAAATTCCTCAGATTACGCATATTTCGGAACACATGTATTTTGGAATGCTTAAGCCTGAATTAAGTAAGCTAATCAAAAAACTCGCCGATGAATACCATTTAGGTGTTGAAAGTGATTTAACCACACACGGAGTAAAACCTTTCATTTTTCCTGATGGTCCAAATTTTGAAGCCAATAAAGCAACCTTTATTGCTAATTTGAAAGCACTTACTCCGGGAACTTATCATTTTTTAGCCCATCCTTGTGTTGAAAGTATTGAACTTTCACAGATGGTTACCAATTACACGCCTTCCACAGGAGAAACGAACCGAATTGTAGTTTATAAACTCTTTACCGATCCGGATGTCATTCAAACCATTAAAGATATGGGTATTGAATTGATTGGCTATAAAGATTTGATGATGAGTGAACCCTCGGTTCCGTCACTTTTAACACCAGTTGATTCTGCCCAGATTAAGCCAACCTCATTCACTTTTGAATGGGCAGCTTGTGCTCCGGATATCGAAAAATACCAGCTTGACCTTTCACTTTCCGATAAGTTTGAAACATCGATTACAGATTCCACTCTTACGAATACAAAAAAGACTTACACCCGGGGTCAAATACCACAAGGACGAAAATTGTTTTGGAGAGTAAGGGCTAAAAACTCAAAGGGATGGGGATCATACAGTAAAACTTTTCGATTAGTAAATACTTTCTTTACCTCCCTGGCACCGCCAAAAACTGAGAATGGTTTTAAAGTATATTTCAATGCCAGCAGCAAATCAATTAAGCTCATTCTTCCTGAAAATAATCCGGTGGACTGTGTATTTGTTTTAAGTGATCTGAAAGGAAAGACTGTTCAGTCCAACATCCTTAAAGCGGGTAGTGCCGAATATAATATAAAGGCAGAAGGATTAAAAACCGGTGTTTATATTATTTCGGCAACAAATTCGAAAAGCAAATACAATCAGAAAATAATCGTTGAATAAGATAAGGTAAGCCTCCTCCAAACATCTCCTGTAAGGGGAGGCTTAAAAATGCGCTGAATGAAAGATCAGTTTACTAACTCACGTTACGCAACAAAAGGCTTAAATTAGCGAGATAAAATTACCATATTGTGGAAAACTTTACGGATCTGTATACCGATTATTTGATAAGCTCTACTTCGTATGCTACTGCAACAGGGATGGCTGGTTTATTGTCGATAAGCCATGATAAAATAACCAGAAAATTGTCCTGTGGGGATTATGATTCCAAATATCTATGGAAGAAAGTTAAGCCCTACGTGCATGAGTTGACAAGGAGCAGCGAACCCGTAGTGTTGAGTTTTGATGATTCGATAGAGGAGAAGCAGTACACGGACGAAAGCGAGCTGATCTGCTGGCATTGGGACCATGTATTTAACCGGTCGGTAAAAGGGGTTAACTTTCTTACCGCCCTTGTCGATGTCCAGGGGATGCGTTTGCCCTGTGCCGTTGAGTTTGTAAAGAAAGACATCTGGGTAGCCGATAAGAAGACAGGGAAAATGAAGAGAAAAAGCAGTAAGACAAAGAACGAGCTGTTTAGGGAGATGGTCAGCCAATGTGACACGAATTTC
>JANXYV010000122.1 GCA_025355875.1 Prolixibacteraceae bacterium
AAAACCAGGTTGGGCATTGGTATTCGAACTGAGAATAATACCTGCCGGAGCTGTCCATTTGTAGGTCAGGGCATCGCTATCAGGATCGGAAGAAGCCGAACCGTCCAGTGAAACCAAAGATCCTTCGTTCACAGATTGATCGGTCCCCGCATTGGCCACTGGTGGTTTATTAACCTGCAATACGGTAATTACAACCTCATCTGCCGGTGAATCGGCTTTTCCATCGTTCACGATCAGCGAAAAAGTATATTGGGTATCAACGCTAACTTCGGGAGCAGTAAAACCAGGTTTGGGATCCGTTTCAGAACTGAGGACTATTCCCGGTGGGGCAGTCCATTTGTAGGTCAAGGCACCATTGTTTGGTTGTGAAGAACCCGATCCATCGCAAACTGTAAGTAAAAAACCATAGTTTGAGTCTGTTAAACCAACCGGAGCTGTAATGGACAGGCTAGCCAGGGTAGGTAAGCCCAATTTTATATCGGTAGGCGGAATCCATAAATAAACCATTGCCCCACTTTCGGGAGTTGTCGAACCTGACCCATCGTAAACCAGCATGGAGAATGAATAGTTTACAGGAGAGGCTGGTTGCGGAGAAGAAACCGAAAGATTGACTACGGTAGTTGAAATCAAAGGGATTTCAGTTGGGGGGATAGAAACATACGTTAGTACACCATTACCTGGTTCCGGAGAATTGGAACCATCAAAAACTACCAGCGAAAAAAGACATTTATTATCCGCCGGACTCAATGGGGTGACGATCGTTACCTTAGCGATGATCTTTGGGCTCAAGGTGACTCCTGCAGGAATAACCCATTGAAATTTAGGCGCCTGTACAGGATTGGCACTA
The DNA here is from genome assembly GCA_025355875.1 of Prolixibacteraceae bacterium. Lineage (GTDB taxonomy): Bacteria > Bacteroidota > Bacteroidia > Bacteroidales > Prolixibacteraceae > Aquipluma. The sequence continues at coordinate 848 of JANXYV010000122.1, forward strand.
GGTGAAGTGTCGTTTATTTCCAGTGAAAGAGTATGCTCAGTAGTGGGGGTAAGTTCCTGACCTGAAAAAGTTATCCTGGTAACATATGTTTTTGCCAAACTCATGCCTACCGGGCATGTCCAATGATAATTTACTGCGCAACGATCCGGGTTTGAAGAAGCTGTTCCATCCAAAGTTACCTTTTCTCCTTCGTTTACTGTTTGATCAGGTCCGGCATTGGCAATTGGTCCTTGATTCACTTTTTTTACGGTGATCATCACTTCATCAGCAGCCGAGTTCGCTATGCCATCGTTCACCACCAGCGAAAATTTATATTCGGTGTCTACAGCAACCTTAGGAGCAGTATAAGTTGGTTTGGAATCAGTAGTTGAACTCAGGGTAATTCCGGCTGGTGCGGTCCATAAATAAGTCAGTGGATTGTTATCCGGATCACCCGATGCTGTTCCATCTAAAGTTACCAATGCTCCTTCGTTTACTATTTGATCAGGTCCGGCATTGGCAACAGGTGGTTTATTGACATGTTTCACCGTAATCACCACTTCATCAGCAGCAGAATTCGCCATTCCGTCGTTCACCACCAGCGAAAAAGTATAATTGGTATCGGAACTTACATCCGGAGCAGTAAACGTCGGTTTGGAATCAGTAGTTGAACTCAGGGTAATTCCGGCTGGTGCGGTCCATAAATAAGTCAGTGGATTGTTATCCGGATCACTCGATGCTGTTCCATCTAAAGTTACCAATGCTCCTTCGTTGACTGATTGGTCAAGTCCGGCATTGGCAATGGGAATCTGGTTTACTTTACCAGGAACTGAAAGCTTTACAAAAGTTGTAACATTAGCCTCAAAGGTCGGCTCAGATATTGACTGACCTGTGGTTGGATCCAAATATTCTTCATTTATTCCTGAGATTTCCTTATTCTGACTCGAATCCCAAAATTTGAAACTAATCGCATTCCCAATTTTAAATCCGTTGGATAATCCAGGATCTTCATGAGAGGCTGCAATCAATGAAAAAGTGCTTTTCTTGTTCAGTACAACCGGCTGTTTGAGAATTGCTTTTCCACAACAAATTGAACCGTCGAAAACCGCAATTTCATCTCCCGATTTAAGAGCTATGCCTTCATTGGTAGCAGTCACAACATAAATCGTCATATGATCTTGTCCCAATCCATCGAATGCAACTGAAAAATGACCCTGAGAATAACTATTAACAGAAAGAAGGAGAATCACTATTAAATATGTAAACCGTTTCATAGGACTATTATTTTATAAATTATTGCCACTAAAGCTGAATATATTAGTGACTCAGCACTATTTTTTCGACTGTGTTATTTGCCTTCAGGAGATAGCTTCCGGAACTCATTTTCACTCCTTGCTCATTTTTCCCGTCCCAATTCATGGTTGCTTTTTCATTTCCGGTTCCCTGGTAAAGCGTTCGTATCAATTTCCCACTGAGATCAAATACTCTGACTTCCAACCTTTGAATGGCAGGGTTATCGATTTCGATGGTTACCTGGTCGCTAAACGGATTAGGATAACATTTTACCGAAACAGATTCAGAAGATTCAAGGATAGCCGTTGCCAGGCTGGTATTGATCATGGCAAACATAGATTCACCTTTCGCAAAAATACTTCTGCTGTCCTTCCTCAAATCCGGCTTAACCAGATATTCCTGATTGTTGCGGAACAACTTAAGAATGATTGGATTTTCAGGAGTGAAACCATTAATCTTTGATTCCAGTCCGTCGTTGCACGAAGCCGGAATACTGATACTGTTCCTGAAAATTTGATCTGAGCCAATTCTTGCTGATCCGACACAAATTTTTCCATCGAAAATTCCGATTTCATCGCCTTCGCGTAATCCGCCCTTTGCCAGGTCAACCAGGTTGATGGTTGCATGATCCGTTCCATTTCCAGAATAGGCTTTCCTGAAATGACCCGATGGAAGATTTTCGGGAGGAAGAACTGCCAGTTTTGTTCCGCCTGCAGAGATTGTTAATGTTCCGGCAGATGTCATTCTCACCTTATAGCCTTTGTTTGGCATCAGGTTTCCGATGTTATTTGTCCAGCCGCTCGAAACGCCAAAGTCTTCCAGGGTATTACCTGCCTCATCCATCACTTTAATGAGTTTCCCGCTATCAATCAAAGGCTGGAAAATGGTCATAGCATCCTGTGGCTGAGCGGATGGGTATCCGATAATATTCCAGCCGGTGTTCAGGCTGATGTCCATAGGCAAAGAAACGGGAACTCCTTCTATATCTAGTTTGGTCAGTTCAGAAACATATACTTTGTATCCCTGATCAGTACTTAGATTCCCTATGTTGTTCGTCCAACCGCCGAGTACACCAAAGTCTTCCATCGTATTTCCGGCTTCATCCATCGCTTTCCTCAACTTTCCGCCATCAATCAGTGATTGGAAAATCGCCAACATATCCGGATTGGCCGGTGTAACATTGGCTGAAATGATATTCCATCCTTTGCTCAGGTTAATGGACTGCTTGATTGTAGCACTGATATTTTTAACCGTTACCTTAACCTCCGAAACCGTTGAATTCGCTTTGCCGTCGTTCACAATCAGGCTAAAAGTGAGGGTTTCATCAGCCGTAATTTCAGGAGCAGTGAAGGTAGGTTGTACATCGGTTGCGGAACTCAGGATAATTCCTGAAGGTGCGGTCCAGTGATAAGTCAGCGGATCACTGTCCGGATCGCTCGATCCTGAACCATCCAAAGTGACCAGTGTGTTTTCGAATACCGATTGATCCACTCCTGCGACAGCTATTGGCGCATGATTTGGATTGGTTACACTCCACTGAACACTGGATGTGGAAACTCCCTCTTTTCCGCTGGTATACTTTTTCAATTTGCTGAGGTCAAGCGTTAAACTGTAGGTTCCTCCTGCATTCCCTGCCTGATCCATTCCTGAAACCAGATAGAGTTTATCGGTCGATTTTGAAACTGAAAGGTTATCATTTCCAAGCGATTGTCCGTCGCGCTCAAACTTCAGGGCTCCTTTCAGCTGGGTATCGTCGAGCAATTTGTCGGAGAACTCCAATTGAAGTGAATTTGGCTGAACTGCAACTGCTGATGCCGGCGCATTTTTCCAGGTTCCGACCAATGCCGCTTCATCGATAGTTACCGGTATTTCAGTAATTGCCTGGTTGGTATACGAATCAATGCAATAAGCTTGCAAAGTGATGTTGCCGCCATAGGTAAAAATAACCGGCAAAGTCAGCGGACCCGAATTTACATTCACCGTGTCGGCCAAAAGTACCGGACTGACCCGATCGGTCTGGTAGATTTGAATCCGCGAATGGGGTTCATTTACCGTCATGGATACCACCAGATTTCGGGTGTCCGTAATATTATCGGTATCCGAATAACCCAAATCCGGTGTGATGTGCAACCCGGTAACTGCCGCCGGAATTTTCCGGTATACAATCCAGTTATATTTGACCGTATCGGTTCGCGAGTTGCCCGCCAAATCGGTTATATCCTTCATTTTCACCTTCAATTCGTAGCTGCCGTCATAGTAGGTCAGCATTCTGAACTGTGTAAACAGGTATTCCGAATCATTTTTCATGGTGAAATCCAATTGCGAAAGAGGTTGTCTCGTTCCGTCTTTCCATAACTCAAGGTTGGCAACTCCAACACCTTTCACAGGTTCGCTAAACAGAACCGTGAAGGCAGTCCGGTGCTGCGAATCGTAACCGCCATTGGTTGAAGGAATAATCTGATTAATTAATGGAGCCGTCTGATCGATTTTCCAGTCGACGCTTTGAGGCAGGATTCCGTTGTTTCCATCCAGCGTTTTAATGTTTGGCAAATCCACGGTCAGCGAATATTTCCCGTCCTGCGACATCATGGTCTGCAATCCCGAAAGCTGGAACAGAAGTCCTTCGGTATCCATCGAAGTCACTTTTATCGTTCCTGAAACCGGGTTTCCATCCTTTTTCAAGGTAAACCGTTCAGGCAATAAAGTGGTCTTATCGATCGGAAGGTTGAAGCGGAGCAACAACAAATCGAACGGTGGTCCCACCTTGTTATCGGGCAATCCTATAAACTCGCTGACCGCCGGTACATTGAGGAATTGCGTCCAGGTAGCCTGTTTCCCGACCAAACCGTTTGTACCTGTCAGGCTGCTGATCTGGCTGGCCTGAACCGTTAAAACATAGTACCCGTTTTCAAGCGACTTGGTGGTCAAATCGATTTTAAACGTTACCGGATCAAGTTGAGTAACGGTTACCGTTTTATCCATCACATCGGCTCCACCCTGAATCCGAAGCGTCATGTCTTCGTAATTGAAGGTCGCCGGATCGATTGGCCGGTTAAATACCACATTGACCGAAGTTAACGGCGAGGTTACTTCCGCTGCGGGAACATTATCGAACCGGACAATTTCAGGCGGGTTCTGGTCTTTTGGCGTAAACCGGATGATATATTTTTGAGCACTGTTTGCTGCGAACACATCAAGGAAATGCATCATATTTTCATAAACAGGTTCTTTGCTGTCAGGCATGGTCACAAAAGTCTGCCATACATTATCCAGAGGAATGACCTGACCGTCATCTTCACGGGTTACACTGGCAATTTTATAGTTGCCACCGCCCGGATCGCTGAATTTGATGTAGTTCCAGCCAACTTGTATGGGTGTAACCTGCAATTCTATTTCATGATTTCCGGAGGCAATATTTCCGGAAGTGCTTTGCGAAACTGCGGGATAAACATCGAGAACTCCGCCACTTGACAAGTAAATGACATCCGGAAACTCCAGAGCATCCTGAACTTCATTCACCAGGAAGTCGTTGATTCCATCTTCAACTCCTGAATAGACATCAACACTTTTAATCAGTTCGTGCAAAGTTGCCCCGCTGATCAGGCTGAGATCAGGATTTCCGTGGCTGTCGATATGACTGACTTTGGCTTCATACGAAACAAAATGGCCCATCAGATCGCTGGTAAAATACCATTGACCGATTGCTGCCTTTTTTGGACCGATATTTCCAAAATCGATGTTTGTCAAGCCTAACTGACGGGGCTGTCCGTTCAGGTTGGAACCAATCAGGGCAAAATTAATGGCCAGTCCTTTTGCATTTTCCACGATTTTTGGCTGGGCACTTTCGATCCGGACACCATTGGCCGTACCATACCCGTTGTTTTGAACCATCACGGCAAATTCAGCCGGAACGATTGGTTCAATTGCCGGAGTCAACGGATCATCACCCAAAATATCGCGCTGCATAAAGTAGTGCAGCCACAAATCAGGACTTGGATTCACATTGAGTGTGACCGGGAACAACGGCTTGGTTACGGTTACCCCGGTAAATGGATCCAAATAGGAGAATGAACCTCCAAACGAATAGCTTTTTGGCACAGTAGGAGCAGCACCTTTTTCAGGAATAAATATGACCGTAGCGCTTCCTTTTTCCTGTGGACCCAAAGTTCCGGTACCATCAATTCCGGTCAGAATACTGAGCGCTTTGGTATCAATCTGGAACAGGTCGTTGCTCGGAACTCCGTTTTCGTCGGTTATTTCCAGATTTAATTTAATTTCCTTCATTGCTTCCGAAGTATGGCCGTTGAAAATGGTGAGTGATCCTTCAAAAGCTTCGCGGGTCATCACCACTTTCTGAGTAATATTGATGGTAACAGTGGAACAAACTGAGTTACGCCCGGTTTCAACTTCAGCTTTTAGTATTTTCTGCGATGCATTGAACAATTCACCTACAGAACCGTAGCCTTTTGAAACAGCATAATTTTGTGCTGAATCAGCCTTTGTTACGTAGCTTGCAAGCAGGTTCCCATCAATAATTCCCGGATGATCCACTGTAGGAGAATAAATTCCCAGATTAAATGCTATAACTGAATTATTCCACCGTGTTACAAAAGCATCAATTTCATCGCTTGTAATGTCTGTGCCGATCATCTTTTCTTTTATTAAGGCAAGATGCGGCTGATCGATTGGTTGATTTATGACGGAAAGAGAATTTAACTGACTGAGGAAGTCACTAAAACTTTGTTTCGACTGCCAGTCCATTCCGCCTGCCACTTCACTCATCCAACCAACCTGTGCATCATTGAGATATTTAAGATATGCCATATCATTAATGGCCTGTTGTATAATAGGTGACACTGAACTGTTGCCCTGGATACCGGCAATCAGTGAAGCACTTTTCGTTAAAATAGGAGGATCTTTAATACAAGATTTAAGTGCGCCAAGAAGACCTGCCAAACAACCCACAGGTGGGATATACCCTGCAATACAAAGACCAACATCACCGGCAAATTCCCACGACATCCCACCAAAACCCGCAAATGTTTTGATACATCCAGCTGTATTGGCAGCAGTGCCAACAACAGGAAGGCATCCTAAAAGAGCAAGAGACAAGTCAATAAGGCAATTATCGCAACCTACTGTAGAAGAACCAACTCCTGCTCCTGGCAAGGTTGTTGGGTCGAACCAGTAATGACCGCCTGTTGTTCTGTTGGGTACCAAAGGCCAGAACCAGCCGTTGAACCAGGGCGGGCCTTCAGGACCCGTCGTAGTAATACTGCTTCCACCGCAATATCTTCCGGAAAAAGTAATGTTATGCCCCGTTTTGTTCCATTTTTTGTCTTTTCCACACTCCCATCCGTACAATGTAACTTCATAGTCTGTACACGGTCCGGAAGAAGCAATCGCTTGAGTGGTAGTGGCCGATTTTAATCCGGCCCGCCTTTGCATGACCACAGGAACCTGAATGGCCTGCTGTGCCAAAAGATCTGTTTTGGTAAAATTAGTCACAAACTCATATTCCGGATCGTTTTGCGGAAGGGTGATATCTACGTCTTTGGCAGTAATCAAGCCTTTATTGGTCAATGTTATCAAAAAAGGAAAGGTTTGGTCGTTAACGAGTTGAGGCATATCCGTTGGCATGTCGACAATCACGACCGGAACTGGCACATTGGTTTCAAACTTCAAGACCAATTGTACATCATATTTGTCCTGAATGGTAGTTGGGACGACTTCCCAGGTGTACGTTATGGCCTGAAAACTCAGAAATACACTTTGTTCATTCACCCGGCCAGGATCAATATTAATTACAGTTTGGAATCCTTCATGTTTTTCGGCTTCCACACTCATTTTATAGGAGCCTTCGGGCAAGCTGTCGACCGAAAAAGTGCCATCATCCCCGGTAAATCCATCGGCCATTATCTTTCCTGAAAAAGGATGACGGACTACCACATGGGCATTTTTCAGGTGGGGTTTGGCTTCTGTATAGTAGGAATACTCATCAAGCACATCGACTTTTAAACCACCCTTTTCCTGAGATACCACTTCAAATTGGTAGGGAACCTGTACGCCGTTGCCGTTGACACAGTTTACAGCAATACTCCCTGAAATGGGTGTATTGAGCGGCATATCGGAAGTGGGCGAAAGGTTTAAAATCACCGTCGCAGTATCTTGTGGAGCAATATTTGTCAGGGTAGCCGGACTAACCAGGCTCATCCAGTTAACATTCGGCAAACTGACGGTTACCGTACCAGTTTGTCCGGCTCCGTTGTTGTAAATGTGAAGTTCATAAAGCCTTGATTTTCCTTTGGTCATCGTGGTATTGATACTCACCGGATCAGCTTTTAGCTGTCCCTGCAAAGCCTGGCAATAGTAGTATGCCGGAAAATCGATCGTAACTCCTTCTGCAGACTGAACATGGAAATTGATATTATCATAGTTCGTTCCGCTGGTAAGCTCCGTTGCCTTCAGGGTATAGTGGAATTCCAAGGTCTGATTTGCCGAAAGAACAGCAATCGTGTCAAACTTCAGCTCACAACCTAATGGAAGCTTGTCGGGAGTAATAACAATATGATTTAATGGCGCTTCGCTGGTATTCCGAACGGCTATTTTCCCAATAAGGATTTGTCCCAGTTTCATTTCCCAGATAATGTTCGAAGTCGATCCGAGCTGCAATCCGGGAATATCAAACGTGTCCTGGCTGTCGCTCAGGTTTTGTTTCGGGAAACAGGCTCCGATTATGAAATGCCCAGATTCATTGGGAATGGGCACAAAATTGACCGAATAATTTCCGGAGTTATCGGTTTTTGCCTTGAGTTCTCTCCGGGTTCCGTTGGATAAAATATAGACATCCACATCCGCATTCGGTACTTTTTCGCTTTTGTTATTCAGAGCAGAGCCGTGAATTGGAATGGTCGTATTTGGCAAATAAAGGTTATTGTCGGCAATGGCCGTGGCATTGTATTCCGGAGTAATGGTCAAAGGAACTGCATCCGAAACATTGTTGAAATAAACCAGTTCTGTGATTGATTCTGCTGGATTGATTTTGGCTAGAATATAGTAGCTCCCGGTTTGAGCGGGTACTGCGACAGTTTTCATAAAATTGGCCGACATTCCCTGTGCAATTGACGAAGGAAACGTAAAATCTCCAAGTAAAATATCGCTGTCGTCCAGGGTTTTGTCCTTCGAGCAATAGAAATTAATTACAACCCCGGAAGGCGCGGTGGCAAATCCGCTGTTAAGAGCCGAGCCGGTAATTTCAATCAGATCATTCGTTGCCGCAGTGCTTGTGTTTAAAGCAATATCGGTGATTTGAAGGTCAGGTTTGTTCTGGTCGGTCACATAAAAATAACCGAATCCTGAAGTGAACGTTGCTGCACTGGCCTGGATGGATGCCATCTGGGTTCCGCTCAGGAGATAATTATTTTTAGTGTCAATCGGAACGCGAACAGACCTTTGCCCCGCCGGAATTGTCGTCGTGGGCTGAATTTTGACCTGAGTTGTGTCGTTATGCGAAATGTTTACATTCAGTGCCAGATCAGTCGGAGTATTTCGCGTGATAGTGAGGGTTCCGACATTCAGTTTCCCTTCCGGAACTGAAATCGGGTCGACCGAAACCGAAAGCGAAGGGCCGTCGTTGTCGGCAATGACCAAATCTGCCGTTACAACTCCACCGTTTTGTGCCGTTGTCCGGCAATTGCATGATGAAATGAGAACTGAACCTGTCAGGGTCACTCTCCGGTATCCATCCACCATCGTGTTATCAATCGCTCCAATATTGAACTGTTGCTCCAAGGCTCCTTTCGGAAGAACCACAGTGGCCGGGAAAAATATCTGGTCGTTTACGTTGGCCGTCAGGTTCACGGTAATGTTGTCGCTGCCTTTTACCCGTTTGATGACTCCCCAGGTGGCATAAATTCCGGCCCCTTCAGAAATGGTATCCGCCAAAATCTGTAGACTGACTTCCGGAATATCATTGTCAATAATACTTGCTGTAACCTGGCCGGAGGTCATCCCGGAAGAACTGGCATAAATCGTTGCATCGCTGGTTAATTCCGGAATATTGTCGTCGGTAATGCTTACAGGCACATCACCCGAAGCTACATTGGCCGGAATAATCACTGAAGATGGGAAAGTCCACTGCGAAGGTTTATTGGTCGACAGGTTTACTGTCAAAGCGGAACTGGTTACCAGATCGCGGGTAACGGTCAGTGTAATGGTTTCACCTTCGGTGGCAGAACTTTTGCTCAATTGGGCCTTCAGCCCGGGAATTTCATCATCAAGAATAGTGATTGTTTTTACTGAGTTGGCATAATCAGTTGCACTGGCTGTAATATCTACATTTCTTGGTCCATCGATGATTAAATTGTTTATCGGACTGAGGTTAAAAACCACTGCTGATTGGTTGGCCGGAATGGTGACAGTGGCAGGAATGGTAACCTGTCCGGCCAGTGAGGCCGACATGGAAACCTGCAGATCAGCCGAATAATCACCGCTGCGGGTAACGATGCAACGAACCGGTGTAGCTGTATTCTCCAGCACCGAGGTGGTTTGGATATCCAAAGTCAGCAAATTGCCAACATTTACCTGACCCCCCGATGTTGATTTGTTGTTGGCCTGGGCCGAAGGATATTCCTGAAGCGCAGGAAATGGAATCAATTCAACTTCCAGGTTTGCGTTGCCGGAAAATTTGGGAAGACCGGGCAGTTTAATCTTTTTGCTCCGGTTAACCGTGGCTCCGGCAGCTAAATCCGGCATGTATTGGAAACTCGGGTCAATCTTGAGTTTTGGTCCTGAAACCGGAATGAATGAAATTCGTTCGATCCAGCCACCAATGGCTGCCGATCCGCCTATGTTCTGAACGCTCCAGTTCACCATGAGCGAATCGCCGGGATTGACGGTTGCGTTTCCGGGCTGAATGTCTTTTACCAAAATATCAGGAAGTGATTTTAACGCAACATGAGTAACGCTAGCAGTTTTTCCCAGGTTGTTATCTTCCAGAAGTTCGGAAACCGTAATGCCAGCGTCGGTTTTAACCAGAAAATAATAATCGCCGGTGTAGTCAATGGGCAACGTAACGTTCACTGTTTTTGTATACGAACTGTCGGCGTCGAGTTGTTTGACATTGTTGGTGTTAGAAAGGATTTTGTCGTCGACACTCAGGGTTTGGTCGGTCGAAACATACACGGCATCCGTCCAGGCTGCCCCGGCGGTACCGCCACCACCTATGTTGGTAACTTTGAAACTGATTGTAAAATTACTACCCGACTCAATGTTTACAGGAGCGGTTATATTGCTCACCGTCAGATCAGGAAGATTCAGAACTTTGAAAGTCTGAACTGCACTTTCAGCCGATAAACATTCGTTGGAAGAACTGATTTTCCAGCGGTAGATCTGTCCGTATTTCAAATCAGTGAGGTGAAAAGTTGTACCTGAAAGGTTGGCATTCGTGGGTGTCACAGGCATCGTGGTTCCGTCTTCCCACAAAAAGAGATTATACGTTGTGGCATTTGGAGAAGGTTGCCAGTACAGGTCAACCGTGGTATTCAGGTTTGCTTTGCCATTTTCAGGGATCAGACCGGAAGCTCCGGTAATGGGTTTACAATATACCGAAAGTATTGCCGGATTAGCATAGTCGGGAACCTGATACGAAATGAATTCCAATTTCTCTTTGATGTCGTAAATTTTCTGGCCAGTGATGTCGTAGTATTTGAAACTGATCGAATCTCCACTGGGTTTGTCGTTGAAAATCCGGATCTTATATACCTTATTTCCACTAGCCGGGAACAATACCGAAGAGGTTTGCGCCCCTCTGATTTCACCTTTGATCGAAGCGACCAGGGTTCCGTCCGGCAAATAAGCAGTTCCGAGTTTTACCCTGAAAACCAACTCTGTGCTCAGTTCAAACCTTCTGGAAAGGTCGGTGTTGCTAGGGATGGCAGGCAGCGAAAAAGCTGCGCTGGCAGCAACGGGCAACCCAAGAATCAAAGCGAAAACTATCGCCCGGATGATGTTCAGGTTCAATTTCCATCTCCTGAATTCGTCCCGGATTCCGGAGGTTGGGGATTGACTATTTTTTGGAGTAAAATTTTTCATATTCGCTTGGATTTTTCTCTTTAGGATTTCCTTTTTTCAACGGCTATTTGGATGATTTAATGAGTTTCCGGAGGATTGTGCCCCTGGAAGTTTCAATCTTCAGGATGTAAATTCCTGAACTCAGGTTTTTGGTAGTTAACCGCAAGGTATATTCTGAACTATTTGAAATCGTTTGCAGGCAGTTTCCCGATAAACCGGACAAGGTTGCCGAACGGATTGTTTCGTCAGACCGTATCTGAATTTCGTCGGTGAAAGGATTCGGAAACACGGTTATTGATCCGTCAATTCCGGTATTTTCAATTCCGGTTGTACTGTTCAGATGAAGCGGGTAGGGTGTCATGGCTTTTCCATACACCTCGTCGGAACTGAAAACTACATTTTCCGCGATTGCTTTCTCCTGATCGTCCGACAGCAATTTCAGCTTAAAACTCAGTTTTTCCTGATCCAAATTCGAGAACATGGTCAGCAAGAAAACATACCGGTTTAGATCCGGGATAAAACGGGCTTCGGTGACGCCCCGCTGCCCGGTTTGGGTATAGGCAATCAAAAGGTCTCCGCGTTGGATCGTATTTTCACCGCTTTCGTTTACCAGTTCTCCTATCAGGTTGGCCGAAAACTCAAAGTCAGCAGGGTTTATCTGGTAATTGGCATACAATTCGTTTCGGGCGAAAAGCGATTGTTCGGCCGATTTAAGTTTGGCGCTATTAGCTTTGTATTTCACCAGTCCGTTCGAAACGGTTTTCATCATGTACCCGGTCATTGTCCGGAGCGAGTCGAGGTCGCCGGCCCAGCCCGACAACGGATAAAAAATGGCCGAAGCTTCCTTGCTTTTCAGCAGGATATCGCCACCCGGAAGAGCAGATTCGTCGAATACTCCACCAATGGGAGCATTGCCTTTCAGGATATATCCGATCCGGTTCCAGCCCGTTGATACCGGAAGATTTACCAAAGCCGGATTAATTTCTTTTCCGGAGAAAGTGAACACTTCGGAACTTGCTTTTTTCAGCATCATCATTTCGGTTTGCGGAAGATTGGTCAAATCGCCGAACCAGCCGGAAGGCGTATAATAGGTGGCCGATCCAGCTTCGGATGTGAGGTAATCCAGGTTTATCAGCGAAAGGCTTCCCAAAACCGATCCGATACTATAGTCTGCCGGAGTTGCGCTTAGCGAGATCCAGTTCCATCCGGCTGCCAGTTTTCGTTTCAGCGTAACCGTTCGCGTAAATACATTAACTGAATAAGTTTTAGTCGTTAATTTATCTTCCGAGGTCACCGAATAGCTGACCGGTGAAGTGAAATCATGAACAGAACCGCTGGCCGGGCTGATCGTGGCCTTGGTTGAAATCTGGAAAGTCGGCGCCAAAGCCCTGGGGTCAGTTCCGTATGGTAAATAAAGAACTACCTGCGATGAAACCTGATCCACCTTGGATGAATCGATGTTCACGGCCGTGGCTTTTATAATTTGGGCGCCGGAATTCAGGAAGTTCAGGTTTTTAACCGTAATGTTTACCGTGGCAGTATTTGAATTTAAAAGACCATCGTTTACAACCAGAGAGAAAACAAGGACTGAGTCCAGGTGGACCAAAGGTGCGGTAAACACAGGCTTTACTGCGGAAGCTGAGCTTAACACAATTCCGGAAGGAGCATTCCATAGATAAGTGATCGCATTTCCTTCAGGGTCGGACGATGCCGAACCATCCAACGTAACTGTTGAACCTTCATCCACTGTTTGAGCCGGTCCGGCATTGGCAACCGGAGCTTTATTGACCTGTTTAACTGTAACCACGATCTGGTCGGCCGGTGAATCTGAAACACCGTCGTTGACTACCAGAGTGAATGTGTAGTCTGTATTTACTGTCACTTCCGGAGCAGTAAACGAGGGGTTTATGGCCGTGGTTGAATTCAGTGTAATTCCGGCAGGAGCTGTCCATTTGTACGTTAATGGATTTCCATTTGTATTGGTCGATGCCGAACCATCCAACGAAACACCAGTACCTTCGTTAACCGACTGATCCGGACCGGCGTTGGCAACAGGAGCTTCATACGGACGTTTTACAGTAACCACGATCTGGTCGGGTGGAGAATCTGCAGTACCATCGTTTACCACCAACGAGAACGTAAATGCAGTATTTACGGAAACCACCGGAGCAGTAAAATGAGGATTTACCGTAGTCGTCGAACTCAGGATAATTCCGGCAGGAGCTGTCCAGTGATAAGAAAGCTGATTTCCATCCGCATCGCTTGAAGTTGAACCATCCAGGGTAACTGTTGCACCTATGTCAACAGTTTGGTCTGGTCCGGCATGCGCCACCGGAATATGGTTGATATTGCTTGCCTGCTGTGTAATAAAAATGGTTTGCGGCGTTGCATTCGTTTCCGACACTGTTATCGTTGCAAATCGTAATGCATTCAGCGGATTGGCATTAGCTGTAAAAGTTAGGGTATTATTTCCAGTGCCCGAGGTTGGGCTCGGAGTGAGCCAGGCCTGATCAGAACTTGCCGACCAGGCAGAATTTGTTGCAATGTCAATGGTAACCGTACTTCCCTCTGCCGCTGCAATAGTAGCAGTGGTTGCTGAAAGCCTGAACAGCAACTCTGTAATAGTTATAAAATCCTGCCACTGAACGGCCGCCGCATAAAGGGTTTTGGCCTGAAAAGGTATATTCAGCATGCAGGTTGTTTTATTTACGCCATAAAATACATTGTAAACAGAACTTAAATCGACCGGAATAGGCTTGTTTGTAGTTATTGAGGTCAAACTGCTACAACTTTGAAAAGCACCCGTACCGATAGAAGTTACCGAAACCGGAATCGTAACTGAGGTTAATCCGGTACAGTTGTAAAAAGCATAAGATGCAAGAGTTGTAAGCGACACAGGAAGATTTAGTGAGGTCAGACCAATACAGTTGTAGAAAGCCCAATCCCCAATTGACGTTAAGGATGAAGGGCTTGAAAAGTTGAGCGATGTCAGGCCGGTACAGCTATAAAATGCAGAACTACCAATGGAAGTCAGCGATACCGGGAAGGAAACTGAAGTCAAGCCTGTACAGCTTTGAAATGCATTTGGTCCAATAGTAGTCATTGATGCCGGAAATGTAACCGAAGTCAAACCGGTACAATTATAAAAAGCGGAATTCCCGATATACGTCAGCGATGATGGCGTGGAAAAGCTGACTGAAGTTAAACCGGTACAGCTATAAAATGCCTGATTACTAATGGAAGTCATAGATGCCGGAATATTCAGCGATGTCAAACCGGTACATCCCTGAAGAGACTGGATACCAATGGAAGTGCATGATTCAGGTAGCTGTACGGAAACCAGGCTTGTTTTGGCGACTCCCGACCAGGGATAAAAAAACGCATAGTCAGGCACTGTGTTTGCCGGATAGGAAGTGCTATATCCGCCGTAATAGGTTCCGTCAGGTCCGGAAAAAGCCGCAATAGTTGCACCACTGATATCAAGTTGGTCAAGAACGGGCATGTTATCGCGCATAATTTTGAAATCGCGGGCATCGATGGTGCCGGTCAGTATCAGTTTGGTGATAGTGTTTCGTTCCAAAGGTGTCAGGGCCGATAACAAACCACCTGCGTTGATATCCAGTATTTTGGGAACTCCTACCTGGGTGATGGTAATGGTCTGGGAAACTATGTCCGGTGCCGAGATGGTTACCAAGGCTATTCGTGTGGCAACTCCGGTATTTCCCTGTGCAGTGAGGGTAAGGTTACTGGTTCCGCTGGCCGATAAAGGGCTTGGAGTTAGCCAGGCCTGATCGGAACTCGCAGTCCAGGTTACATTCGAAGTCATATTTACCAAAGCTGCACTTCCCGCGTCAGCTGGCAGTTTGAATGCTGTGGCTGAAAGCCTGAATCCCGACAATTCTGATGTATTTATAAAATCCTTCCACTGAACGGCTGCCGCGTAAAGGGGTTTGGCCTCAAAAGGTACATTCAGTGTACAGGATGTTTTATTTACGGCATAGAATACATTGTAAACAGAACTTAAATTTACCGGAATAGGTTTATTTGTGGTTATTGTGGTTAAACCGGTACAATTTTGAAAAGCACCCGTCGCGATAGAAGTTACCGAAAGAGGAATCGTAAGCGAGGTTAATCCGGTACAATTGTAAAAAGCATACGATGCAAGAGTTGTAAGCGACACAGGAAGATTTAGTGAGGTCAGACCAATACAGTTATAGAAAGCCCAATCCCCAATTGACGTTAAGGATGAAGGGCTTAAAAAGTTGAGCGAGGTCAAACCGGTACAGCTATAAAAAGCATAAGTACCAATGGAATTCAGCGATGTCGGAAAGGAAACTGAAGTCAACCCTGTACAGCTTTGAAAAGCATTCGAACCAATAGAAGTCAGCGATGTCGGAAATGTAACCGAAGTCAAACCGGTACAACTATAAAAAGCAGAATTCCCGATGGAAGTCAGCGATGATGGCGTGGAAAAGCTGACCGAAGACAAACCGGTACAGTTATAAAATGATTGGTTACTTAAGGAAGTCATCGATGCCGGAATATTTATCGAAGTCAAACCTGTACATTGCTGAAAAGACTGGGTACCAATGGAAGTACACGATTCAGGAAGCTGCAAGGACACCAGACTGATTTTGGCGACTCCCGTCCAGGGATAAAAAAACGCATAATCGGACACCGTATTTGCCGGATAGGAAGAGTTGTATCCACCGTAATAAGTTCCGTCAGGACCGGAATAAGCGGCAATAGTCGCTCCGCTGATATCCAGTTGGTCCAGAACGGGCATGTTATCGCGCATAATTTTGAAATCGCGGGCATCGATAGAGCCGGTCAGTACCAGTTTGGTAATGGTACTCAGTTCAAGGGCTGTCAGCGAAGATAACAATCCGCCTGGTGTTAAATTTAAGGTTTTTGGTACTCCAACCTGAGTAACTGTTACAGTCTGCGAAGCTATGCTTGAAGCCGAAATGGTTACAATGGCAATGCGTGTGGCTACCCCCGTATTTCCCTGAGCAGTAAGTGTGAGTGTATTGGTTCCGCTGGCCGATAAGGGGTTTGGCGTGATCCAGCTTTGGTCGGAACTTGCAGTCCAGGTTACATCTGATGTCATATTTACCGATGCTGCACTTCCCACGTCAGCCGGCAGCTTGAAAGCTGTAGCCGAAAGCCTGAAACCCGACAGTTCTGATGTATTTGAAAAATCTTTCCATTGGCTGGCCGCTGCATATAAGACTTTAGCCTCATAAGGAACATTCAGTATACAGGTAGTTTTATTTATACCATAAAATACATTGTAAACCGAACTTAAATCGACCGGAATGGGCTTGTTTGTGGTTATTGAGGTCAAACCGATGCAATTTTGAAAAGCACCTGAACCAATAGAAGTCACTGATAATGGTATCGTAACGGAAGTTAAACCGGTACAGTTGTAAAAGGCATAAGATGCAAGAGTGGTAAGTGAGGTAGGAATGTTTAACGAAGTCAAAGCGGTACAGTTATAAAATGCCCAATCACCGATTGACGTTAAAGATGAAAGGCTTGAAAAGTTACCCGATGTCAAGCTGGTACAGCTATAAAAGGCATAACTGCCAATAGAAGTCAGCGATGCCGAAAGCAAAACAGAAGTCAAACCTGTACAGCTTTGAAAAGCATTCGAACCAATAGATGTCAGCGATGCCGGAAATGTAAACGAAGTCAAGCCTGTACAATTATAAAAAGTGGAATTCCCAATGGAAGTCAGGGATGAAGGTGTGGAAAAGCTGACCGAAGTAAAACCGGTACAACTATAAAACGCTTGATTCCCTATAGAAGCCATCGATGCCGGAATATTTATCGAGGTTAATCCGGTACATCCCTGAAATGACTGTATACCAATAGAAGTGCATGATTCAGGAAGCAGAACAGACACCAGGCTTGTTTTGGCGACTCCTGTCCAGGGATAAAAGAATGCATAGTCGGGAACGGTGTTCGCCGGATAGGAAGAGTTATATCCACCGTAGTAGGTTCCGTCAGGACCGGACCAAGCAGCAATGGTTGCCCCACTGATATCCAGTTGATCCAGCACAGGCATGTTGTCACGCATGGTCCTGAAATCGCGGGCATCTATGGTGCCGGTCAGTATCAGTTTGGTAATGGTGCTTCGTTCCAGTGTTGTCAGGGCCGAAAACAAACCACCGGCAGAATTATCGAGTGTTTTGGGAACCCCCACCTGAGTTATTGTTACGGTCTGAGAAGGCAATCCTGTAGCCGAAATAGTCACAATGGCAATTCGTGTGGCAACCCCGGTATTTCCCTGTGCAGTAAGTGTGAGTGTATTGGTTCCGCTTGCTGATAATGGACTTGGAGTGAGCCAGCCCTGGTCGGAACTGGCAGTCCAGGTTACGTCCGAAGTCATGTTTACCGAAGCAGCGCTCCCGGCATCAGCGGGCAGTTTGAATGCCGTGGCCGAAAGCCTGAACCCTGAAAGCTCCGTTGTATTGGTGAAATCTTTCCATTGATCGGCAGCTGCATAAAGTACTTTGGCCTGATACGGCACATTGAGAATGCAGGTGGTTTTATTTATCCCATAAAATACATTGTAAACAGAACTTAAATCGACCGGGATAGGCTTGGAGGTGGTTATTGATGTCAAACCGGTACAATTTTGAAAAGCTCCAGGACCGATAGAAGTCACTGATAAGGGTATTGTAACGGAGGTTAATCCGATACAGTTGTAAAAGGCATAAGATGCAAGAGTGGCAAGCGACACAGGAAGATTTAACGACGTCAACCCGGTACAATTGTAAAAGGCATAATCTCCGATAGCTGTTAGGGATGAAGGGCTTGAAAAGCTGAGCGACGTCAAGCCGGTACAGCTATAAAAAGAATTCGAACCAATGGAAGTCACTGATGCCGGAATGGAAAGCGAGGTCAAACCTGTACAGCTCTGAAAGGCAGAATTCCCGATGGAAGTCAGGGATGATAGTGCTGAAAAACTGACGGAAGTCAAACCTGTACAACTTTGGAAACTGCTACTCCCGAAGGAAATCACCGATGCCGGAATATTTATCGAGGTTAAACCGGTACATCCCTGAAAAGACTGGGTACCAATGGAAGCGCATGTTGTAGGAAGCTGCACGGCCACCAGTCTTGTTTTGGCGACTCCCGACCAGGGATAAAAGAATGCATAGTCAGGTACGCCATTGGCCGGATAGGAAGAGTTGTATCCACCGTAATAGGTTCCGTCAGGTCCGGAATAAGCGGCAATAGTCGCCCCGCTGATATCCAGTTGGTCCAGAACGGGCATGTTGTCACGCATAATTTTGAAATCACGGGCATCGATGGTTCCGGTCAGCACCAGTTTGGTAATTGTATTCAGCTCAAGAGCCGTCAATGACGAAAACAAACCACCTGCGGTTAAATCTACTGTTTTGGGTACACCTACCTGAGTAATTGCTAAGGTCTGAGAAGGAATTCCTGTAGCCGAAATAGTCACATTGGCTATTCGTGTGGCAACCCCGATATTTCCCTGAGCAGTGAGGGTGAGTGTATTGGTTCCGCTGGCCGATAAGGGACTTGGAGTAAGCCAGCCCTGGTCAGAACTGGCTGTCCAGGTTACATCAGATGTCATATCTACCGATGCTGCACTTCCCGCGTCGGCCGCCAGCTTGAATGCCGTTGCCGAAAGCCTGAACCCTGACGATTCTGTTGAATTTGTAAAGTCTTTCCACTGAATGGCCGCCGCATAAAGGGGTTTGGCCTCAAAAGGTACATTCAGTGTGCAGGTTGTTTTATTTATACCATAAAATACATTGTAAACAGAACTTAAATCAACCGGAATGGGTTTGTTTGTGGTTATAGTGGTCAAGCCACTACAATTTTGAAAAGCTCCCGAACCAATAGAAGTCACTGATAAAGGAATTGTAACGGAGGTTAATCCGGTACAGTTGTAAAAGGCATAAGATGCCAGATTGGTAAGCGGCACAGGTAGATTTAACGAAGTCAACCCGGTACAATTGTAAAAAGCATAATCTCCGATAGATGTTAGGGATGAAGGGCTTGAAAAGCTTAGCGACATCAAACCGGTACAGCTATAAAAAGCATTCGAACCAATGGAAGTCAGTGATGCCGGAATGGTCACCGATGTCAAACCGGTACAGTTATAAAATGCCTGATTCCCAATAGAAGTCATCGATGCCGGAAGGTTAAGTGAAGTCAACCCGGCACATCCCTGAAATGCCTGGGTCCCAATAGAAGTGCACGATGCAGGAAGCTGCAAGGAAACCAGGCTTGTTTTGGCGACACCTGTCCAGGGATAAAAGAACGCATAGTCGGGAACGGTGTTCGCCGGATAGGAAGAGTTGTATCCACCGTAGTAGGTTCCGTCAGGACCGGAAAAAGCAGCAATGGTTGCCCCGCTGATATCCAGTTGATCCAGCACAGGCATGTTGTCGCGCATGGTTTTGAAATCGCGGGCATCGATGGTACCGGTCACCACCAGTTTCGTAATAGTGCTCTGCTCTAGGGTTGTCAGTGAAGAGAATAAACCGCCTGCAGTGATATCCACGTTTTTAGTAACTTGTGCATTAAGCGATAATGTAATACTGACACTGAGAAAAAGTAAAAGTATTCGTTTCATCTGTTATGATTTTACAAGCTTATGTTTATTATTTAAGTTCATTGCACGAAACCCTCAAAGGACATAATTGAGCTAAATCTCACTTGAGGACGATTCATATCAAATCGTTCAATCATAAAATACCGTGCTATTTTATACTGTGAAGATGCGATAAGACACTAAGAAGGGCAATCCCAAAATAGTGTTAGGCGATTATCGTGAATGAAAAAGAAAAGTTGAAATTTTATCGGCCCATTATTTTATTAATGGCCTCGGTGCGACTTTGAACCTGTAGTTTTTCGTAAATATTTCGTGCATGGGAACGCACGGTCTCAATACCAATATTTAATTCGGAAGCGATTTCTTTATAACGTAATCCTTTTGCCAACGATTTCAAAATTTCTTTTTCACGATGAGTGAGAATTTCAGAATCATCAATAGAATCTTTATGCTGAAAAGAAGCAATCACTTTTCTTGCAATCTGTCCGCTCATAGGTGAACCCCCATGATAGACCTCAGTGATAGAATCCAGAATTTTTGTTGGGGCAGTTTTCTTGAGTAAATATCCGCTGGCACCCGCTTTAAGCGATTCAAAGATTGATTCATCATCTTCATAAACTGTGCTCATAATGAACTGTGTAGAGGTACCTTGTGCTTTAAGTTTTCGAACGACTTCGATGCCATTAATGCCCGGAAGGTTAATATCCATCAAAGCTACATCGGGGCAAATTGCAGGAAGTTTTTCCAAAGCTTCCTCACCGTTTTCAAAGGTTTGGGCACAAACGAATCCATCACTGCCATCAATCAACATTTGAAGCCCTTCTCTGATTTCTTTAATATCTTCAATTATTACTACTTTAATCATCTGGATTCTTTGATCACTTTAAACTTTTAAAAGTAAATATTCTTCATACTTTTTTCAGTAACAAAAAAGTGTTAAATGAAAAATTTTATTTCTGTTTGCGTTCCTTTTCCTAACTGAGATGTTATAAAATAATCTCCGCCAGCCTGCTCAATTCTGTTTTGCATATTTTTCAAACCATTGGCAAATAAGCGAACCGTATTCATATCAAAGCCTTTCCCGTCATCGGTAATTCTTAGGCTATATTCGGTGGTTGTTTCCTGAATAGAAACTATTACTTTTTTTGAATCGGCATGTCTGGCAATGTTATTGAAACTTTCCTTCACTGTTAAAAAGATATTGCGACGTTGTTCATCGCCTAAACGGTTGTTTGAAAATTGCTCCGGATAAAGAAATTCAAGTTTGACCGAAAAAGGTTCAAAAAACTTTAGACCATATTCGCGGATATATGCTGAAAGGCTTTCAATGGTATCGTTTTTTGGATTGAGTAACCAGATAATATCCTGAAGATTGTCGACCAAATCTCTTGACGAGACCGCGATCTTTTCCAGTAGCTCCTTCGCTTTTTCCGGCTCAGACAATTGCTTCTTTGCGACTTCACTAAGGATCGCAATCATCGTAAGACCGCTTCCCAGATCATCATGCATGTCGCGGCTAATCCGGGTACGTTCTTTTTCGACGGCCTGTTTTTTTTCAAGTTGTATTCTTTGCTTTTCAAGCCTTCGATTGAGATAACTTCTTGATATAATATGCATTAAGCCTAGTAGAGAAAGCACAACAAGAAGTTCAAACCATGTGCTTCGCCACCACGGAGCCATAATTGTTATGGGCAGCGAATAAATTTTATCGGCTTCAATTCCATCAGCATTAAATGCTTTGACATTAAGATTATATCGACCCGGAGGTATCTTTGAATATCGAATCTGCGTTTTATTTGTTGCACTTACCCACGATTTATCATAGCCTTGGAGCATATAGCTCAATGTATTGGCCTCTGCATTGGAATATTGAATCAGTGTAAAATGGAATCCAATTGTATTTTGCTGGTAATTAAGCTTTAGTTCCTTTATTTCAGATGAATTAGTCATCGAATTGAATGTGGAGTCGTTGATTTGAAGTCCGGTAAGAATGAGTTGCGGTGGATAGGAGTTGCCCTTAAAATCGGTCGGCAAGAAAGAATTTACCCCATTTACGCCACCAAAAAGAATCTCGCCTTTGTCTGTTTTGCAAAAGGAATACGTATTGAATTCATTACTTTGAAGTCCATCTCCGGTAGAAAATATTTTTATCTTTTTGTTTCTGATATCCATACGGTTAATTCCGGAGTTTGTGCTTAACCACAAATAATCCCTATCAGGCATAATCCCATAAATGTATTGATTACTCAGTCCCTGTTTTGTAGTATATAATTGTTGTATCTGAAGATTGTACTTATTGAACTTGATTAAGCCAATGGTACTTCCTATCCATAGACTGCTGTCGGGGGATTCACTGAAACACTTTATGGTAGCTTCCATGTGCAAATCAGCAATTAACTTCAATGAATCTTCATTTAGACTGTAGACAGAGAATCCCATGAATGCCCTTGAAATGTATACATGATTTAACTGATCGATGTAAGTTGTCAAAAATACATCATCGGCATTTCCAATACCTTTTACCTTAGAAAATTGATATCTACCTTTAGCCTTATCGACTAAAAAAAGGCCGGCATTGGATGAAGCTAACATAGATCCATTAGGCAAACTACTGATAAAATTGAACTGATTTGAAGAAAGGCCTTTACCTGAATTATTTGAAGGCAACCTGAATACCTTTTTTGTATCAGGATCGATTAAGTATATACCTTCAAATGTGGAAGCCCAAACAAGTTTGTTTTTGTCTATAAATAAATGTTCAATCGACGAGGGTAGTCCGTCACGAATGGATTGCTTGATCTTCTTTTCTTTGTCTAAAATTAAAATGCCACTTGACTCGGTACCACACCAGAACTCATTTTTTACCTGGATTATGGAACGAATGAAATTGTCGGTTCCGGCTCGGACTGCTTCCTCTTTTGTGACATGATGATTAAACCTGAACATATCCAGACTGGTATAATCCACACCTTTTCCCCAAACTGATACCCATAACTCTCCCTTTTCATCAGAAGTTATGTATTTAATCTGGTTGCCTGCAAGAGTATAACCGTTATAGGCAGAATTTAGGTATTGATTTTTTACTCTTCGCATCAAGGTATCAACGCTGAATAAACCCTGTTGCAATGTTCCAACCCAGAGCGTTCCTTTTTGATCAAGGTGCATTGCGGAAATGCTTTTGATCTCGGTATCTACTATCTGCTTGATGCAATCATTCTTTCGATTTAATTGATAATAATAGACCCCTTTCTCAGTACCAATCCAAACTCTGTTGTTACAGATTGGCAATAAAGCTGTAATCAGTTTTGCAGGAATTGGAACCTGTGTTGAATGCCAATTAATCTCTTTTCCGGCAAAGTCGCCCTGCCATAATTCAGTCAGATTATTCTTTAACGCAAAGATTTGTTGCAATGGATGATAAAGTTCACCAGGGCAAGGTTTTACAATCAAGTTTCCAGGAAAAGAGAAATGTTTGACTATTTCAAATGTTTTACTTGTAGGATTAAACACAATAATATCAGAAACTGACTGAAGCCAGATGTTGTTTAAATCATCAATATAGAACGGAGAATAAAACTGATCGTCTTCGACGCGGTTATTAATCCTGAAGTTTTGAAATACATTAAGCTGGCGGTTATAAAAATTCAGGCCTGCATTACTGCCAATCCACAAGTTCGAATTTTGATCTTCCAGAATATTTAAAAAAAGTGTTCCTTTTAAACCATCTGCTATATTTATAGACGATCGAAAAATGGTGCAACTCATACCGTCAAAGCGGTTTAGCCCATCGTATGAACTGATCCATACGAATCCTTTTGAATCCTTGTAAATACAATTGTTTACACCCTGAGACAACCCATTGTTGACTGTAAGATGATTAAAATATAGCTGCTGAGCCTGTAAACTGCAAAAACACCTGAGGAAAATCCAAAAGAGAAAGGTTAACTGCTTCTTCATTACTGTAAATATATACAACCTTTTGAATATATCGGAGATTTTCCTTTTCTTCAATAACAGGTGCTGATTGTGTCCCTAATTTTTTTCCTCTTGTTCTGCGAATATTTTCTGGCAAATATTTTTGAATTGAGGTTCAAAGTTTTCATCTTCACAAAATTCAGAATACCTTAAAACGATACAACTGACTGATTAGAATGGATCCATCGCAACATATGAATGTTCTCCAGAACAGAAAAAGTTCCCTATTTGTTCCCCAAAAATGATAAAGCCTCTTAACTCATTGATAGTTAAGAGGCTTTAAAGTACCCGAAGCCGGGGTACTTGTATGCTCTTATGTTTTATTGTATTTTTTATAAATTAATTGAATTTCAATTACTTAAACTAATTTTCTTTGCGGGGTTTTTATTGCTTTTTAGTGGTTTTTTACTTATTTTGTGACCCAATTTGTGCCCCATTTTATTATTGCAATTGAGGATCAATCATTTAACGTCATGGCAAATATCAGGTTTTATTTAAATATAAACAAAAAAGATAAGAGCGGTTATATTCCTATCCGGGCAAAAATAACCGTTGAATCTCAGTCCAGGTATAAAATAGTTGGCAAAGTAAAGAAAGATGACTGGGGAAAGAAACAAACAGTATTAACCGGATCCGAAAAAGATAAGGACCACAATGCGAGGCTCAATAAAACAATTGCTGAGCTAAAAAAGAATGCTGAAGAGTTTTTCAGTTATTGCACCGCTAATAATATCAAATTGACCATTGAAATGGTTGAAGATTTCTATGCCGGGAAAATGGCAGGTAAGAAGATCACAAAAATAAGCTTTAACAAGGCTTTTGATGAGTATATTGAGACTAAGCGGCCATTGTGGGCATATAACACTATCCGGAACTATACGACTGCCAAAAACTTCATTTTTGAGTTTCAGGAAAATACTGGTACTAAGATGACATTCGAAAACATTGATCTTAATTTTTGGGATGAGTTTGTGAAATACAGCTATGAAGGAAGAGCCGAATTTCTGGAGACTGGTTCAGATAAAAAATACAAGATTGTGCTCCAGCCAAACGCTTTAGCTAAATATAGAAATGTGCTTGTTTCATTCCTGAATTGGGCCACTGAAAGGGAATATTATTCAGGCACAAAACATTTGAAGTTTAAGGCTCCGGAGCGTAACATTGATATAATTTACCTTACTGAAGAGGATCTGGATAAACTATATTTTCACAAATTTGAAAATAAGACTCTAGATCGGGTCCGGGATGTGTTTTGCCTGGGATGTTATACCGGATTACGTTACAGCGATCTGAACACGCTAACCAGGGATCACATTCAAAACGGCATGATCAGGAAGACACTTATAAAAGTTCCAAAATTGGTTGAAATTCCTATTCTTCCAATGACTCAGGACATCCTTGATAAATACAGCTATTCGTTTAAATCGCTTCCAAACTATTCGGATGTAAAATTGAATTATTACATCAAAAAATGCTGTGAGGAGGCAAAGATTAAGCAGCCTTTTACGGTTTCTAAATACCCGGGAAACAAACGAATTGATATTACAGAGCCTAAATACAAGTTTGTTGTGGTCCATACTGCACGGAAAACTTTTATCAACCTTGCACACAAGTATAACATGCCTGAAAGTTTGATCATGGACATTGTGGGCCATTCAGAGTATGACACTTTTATGAAATACCGGAAGTATGAACCGGAAAAGAAAAAAGAGGACATGAATAAAGCGTTTAAGGAATATACTGAACGAATCCAGGCAGAAAAAAACAAGATTTAATCACTCTAATTTATTGATTGTTTTGCGACTTGTTTAAACTTAACGTTCATAAAAATGTTAATAACTTCGAAAAGAAGCTTTCAGAATCATTTTTTTATTTCTGATATTATTCTTTGTCGTATATTTGAACACATTTGCATTAAGTGTTTATGAAAAACAGTGAAAGTATATCTGGAACTATCCCGGTAAAAGACGGATATTTCAAAGTAAACTTACCTTTAATTAGGTTTGAGGAAGATGGTTGTAAAATAGCCTATTGCCCTGCACTTGATGTTTCTGGTTATGGAAGCAGTGCTGAAGAGGCTCTGGAATCATTTAAAATTTCTTTATCCGAATTTTTCAGGTACGTTACCAATAAAAAAACATTTGTACTCGAAATGGAACGAATGGGTTGGACTATTTCCCACAATAAGCATAAGGAAATGACACCACCCCCAATGACTAGATTATTGCAGGAAAACGACAATTTCAGCCGTATTTTCAACGAACATTCCTTCAACAAAGAAAATTATACTGTCGATCTTCCCATAGCCGTTTAATGCCTAATGGTTTAAAAAATATTCCTCTACGCCTTTTCCGTGATTATCTGGAGTTTAAAGGACTAAAGCATATTCGTAACAAAGGAGGGCATGAAGTTTGGTCGCGTAAAAATTTACTTAGACCCATCATAATTCAATCACATATAGATCCAATTCCAGAATTTATAATTAAAGCAAATCTTCGCACCTTAGGCGAATCTCCTGAAGATTTTTATAAGTTCGTGGAAAACAACTGATAATCTATTGAATAACCGCGTCCCCGCGCTAAAAATAACCAACGGCCCTGTAGGAATGCAGGGTTTTTTATTGATCAAAATTTACCAAATTTCAATATAATTGATGGGGAGAGTCACTGACCTATATTTTTAGTCTCAGTTTTATCTGGTAAACGATCCAATGATTCATCTCCAGCATTATTAATATCTCTTAACGTTTGGGCAGTTTCTTCTCCTTCCTTTGTTATTAATTCTTGATCAGGGTGATTGAAAGTTATGATTGTTTTCCCGTCTGAGATTACAATATCCTTTCTATTAAACGGCCTTCCATCAGAGGTATAGAATCTTTTCGGTATAAAATTTGGATCTTGCTGGAGCATTAATTTTTCTTGATCCATCTCCTTTTGGGTGACTTCCTCTAGTGTTTCTTTAACTGCTGGATCTTCATCTTTTTTTACAAACATCCTTTCATTTGCCTGTTTGTAAATATGGTCCTTATATTCTTTAATTTCTTCCTGAGTACAAAAACCAACTTCTATCAGTTTCTCAAGTATGCCTTTTTTGAATTCGGATAGGTTCTGTCTGTATTCCTCAAATTTCTTCCAGTCTTCCGGATTCTCCTGATCATGTTCAAACTGTTTTAAGAATATTTGATTTGATTCAATTTTATCAAGAGAATGAAATGCCAAAACCTTTAACCGGTCTGTCTCTTTTTTTGCGACCTTATTATTAAGTTCATTAATCTCTGATTCATTTCCAAAGAAATAAATGATTGGCACATCCAATATTTCTGCGATCTTCAATATCTTATCTACGGTCAATGATGTTTTTCCATTTTCAAGGTTACTATAATTGACCTGATTAATGCCTAGTTTTCCAGCCAAGTCCTTCTGCGTAATTCCCTTAGCTTTTCTACAATCTATTATCTTTTTCAAGTGTGAATCCATAGAGCAAAGATAAAAAACAAAATTCAAAAATCATTATTTTATAACAATTTCATTATAAGCAAATTATATCTAATTAATAATATATTTAAAAATAAATATAAGATATTCAATATATTATAATTTAATCATTATCTTTACCCATCATTTTTAACTAAAATTATAGATTATGAAATCAGTTGAAATTCCTAAAAACGAAACTAAAGTCAAAAGACTGTATGTACCGATTACACCCACTGAGCACACAAAAGTTATGCTGTACTGTAAAAAACGGAACGTTAAACTTGCCGATTTAATCAGATATGCACTCAAGGAAACATTTGGCTTTTAAAACTCAATCAGTATGGACAAGAATACAGACAGCGAAAACGTAGTAATTGTTACGGACCGGCGAACAATCCAATCGATTTTTGAAGACATATTGAGAAAAAACTTAAATCAAAAGAATATCGATCCCTCAATTGAATTTGAGAATGACCGGATTTCTAAAACTGAAGCATGTAAACTAGCCGGACGATCACAGCCTACATTTGACAAGTTGGTCAAAAAAGGAAAATTCAAAAGATACAATCTCGGAACTCGATGCTATTTTTTGAAAAGTGAAGTGATTGAGGCATTGCGTAATAATTCCTAAACGCTATCCAAATGGCATTCCTTAAATCTAAACCTAAAAAGCAACTGGAGGCTAAAAATCAAATTAGCCTGAAGCTGGGAAAGATTTGGTCTGTCATTAATAATCTGGCACAAGAACGACGGATCCGGAGCGATGAACTTGACGACTTTAACCAGGCATTTCGAAAACTAAGCGAAATGCTCGATTCAGTATTTCTTTCAATTGAATTAATGGAGAAAGAGTCCCTTGAAATTAAGCAGCTCAAAATAGATCATTCTAATAAAATTCATATAATGGAACTTTGCCTCGAATTGCTAGGGATGTCAAAAAATGGAGTTGATTACTTGTCAAAATTTCCACCTGAATTTATCGAAACGGCCTTATCTATCCGGATAAATGAGGGTAAACCAATTGAAACCGAAATTGATTTCTGGTGGCTGGATCAGTTGTGGAATGAGATAAACCGAAAAATCGAAAACGACCTTGAAAGCTTTAATCAAGCGATGTTTTTTAAAAAAATGTATCATCAATTAAATACTTCTGAGTTGAAACAATTGGTGGTAAAGTCAATGAACCAATATGCCAAAGATCTTTCCCATCTGGGCAAATATCTTGGTAAGCAAGTTGATGAAAACAAGTTACAAAATCTTATCGCAGCTCACTGGTATGAATACTACCGACATAATACTACCTCAAAAATCTGATTCAACTGAAGGTACTGTTAGCATTGACATGGAAACTGGCGGTTACCGCGATGAAGCCATAAATAAAATGCTGGAGGCCGGAACTGATTCCGAATTGCAACTAAAAGCGATTACTGAAATATGCTGGAACCTGGTCCGCACAAAAAACAAGCTCCGGGGCAACATGCTTATTGATGAGTTGTGCAAGGATTTTAAAATAAAGAAAGCCCTGTTTAATGCAGGTATGCTGGAAGCAAAAAACATACTTGCCGAAGAAAGTATAGGCGAAGATGGGGACGATGCAACGCCCCTGATTAACAGGGTTGAAAAATACATTGGCGAACGGTACGAGATATTTTTCAACCTGATTGCAAACAAGTTCATGTACCGAAAAATTAACGAAGATGATTTTGTGGAATTGAACATCGACAACATTTACCGCGAGCTTAAAAAACATCATTTAGCCTATTCACAATCCGATTTAAAGTCATTGCTGAAGTCTGATTTTACTTCAAAAGTGAATGTGTTCACCGAGTATTTCGAGAGTCTCCCACCGTGGGATGGAACCGATTATATTGGCCGGTTGGCCGAATACATCAAAGTACAGGACATTACTAAAAAATCGAATGAACGCGACCGGTTTAACCGGATGTTTAAGAAAACTCTGGTCCGGATGGTGGCTTGTTCACTCGAAGCCGGTTTTAATAAGCAGTGTTTTACCCTGGTACACGAAATGCAAGGATCCGGAAAGTCAACCTTTCTCCGTTGGCTATGCCCTCCTGCGCTTCAATATTATTACTCCGAAGCAGTCGGAATATCGAAAGATGATTTAATTGCCCTCACTGAAAATTTCATTATCAACATCGACGAGCTTTCAATCCTATCAAAATATGATATTAACGCCTTGAAATCGGTCATGAGTAAGGACAAAGTAAAGGTTCGCCTACCTTATGGAGAGCGCCCCGAAATGTTGCAGCGGAGGTGCAATTTTGTAGCATCGACCAACCGTCTTGAATTTCTGAACGATGAAACCGGTTCGGTTCGATGGGTCTGCTTTTTACTTGCAGGAAGGATAGATTGGGCTTATGAAAAAAACATTGATATTAACCTTGTTTGGGGCCAGGCTTATCACTTGTTCAGCAACACCAATTTTAATTACCAGCTTACTCTTAAAGAAATTGAAGAAAACGAAGTGGCAAATAAAACCTTCCTGATCAGAAGCCCCGAAATGGAGCTGATCCAGAAGTTCCTCAATCCTTCAAACCGTGAAGAGTTCGAAAACAAATCATTTGACAGTACCGTGAAATTTATGACAGCAACCGATGTCGGCGCTTTCATTCAGCACAAATCGGGTGGAGCTATAAAACCAGTGTCGGCAAATATTGGTAAAGCCTTAACTATGCTGGGGTTTGCACGCGAAACTAAATACAATGGAGATGTAGGTGTGAGCCTTAAAGGATACTATACTAAAGAATGTGGTGATGAAGACGAAGGTTAATCCCCAAAAAATGAAAAATCAAATTCTATTGCAAAGTTAAATAGTGAAATAGATACAAAAACATGGTAATTTTTTTAAAAATTTCTCTTTTTAAACCAAAGTATCAATAATCACTACTCGCTTACTCGAAATGCTATAATTAATTGATTATTAATATTTTATTTCGAGTAAGGAAATGAATTGTTAAGTTACTCGACCTTACTCGAAACGGCAAAAAACAACAACGAGTAAGGAGGCAAAAAATATACTTACTCTAATTTTTATCAGCGTTTACAGGTGTTTCAGTAATTTCGAGTAAGGAAGTAATCGAGTAAGAGGGTTTTGAGGTTACAAAAAACAAATAAATTTTTTTCAGCAGTTGCTGGAGAAAATCAATAATTATCATTCACCTAAAAATTAAAAATTATGAAAAAATTTCGCGAAGAAATGAGGAAAAATTTAACCGAAGCAATTGAAACATTGGAAGCTCATCAGGGCCATTTTACCGAGGAAGAAGTCATGATGATTCACGAATTTA
>JANXYV010000146.1 GCA_025355875.1 Prolixibacteraceae bacterium
GAGTTAATACTTGGGTTACCCCCTATATACCCTTACAAGATAATCATCATTGACCAAATTACAAACTTTTCAAAGAACTGTTTTCTCTCAAATCTCATTAAAATAAGGCCTTTCAGAAGATTCCTTAACTAAACGACATTGAAACCTGATCAGTAAATTAAAATCGGTATGCACAAAACACCTGAAGGGAAAACAACCAATCGTTATAGGCACCGAAATCGTATACTTTCGCTTCGCCACCCAGCTGCAAGCGGTTAGTAATCGGATAAATATAAGAGGCCGAGAATTGGTAATTGGAAAGCGAAGTAGTGTTGGTAACGATATTCTTATCAGCACCTTTCGAAGTATTAGTGAGAAATGCCAGTCCGAAGCCGGTGCCAAGATAAAAATGGTCAACAATGCGCATTCTCACCAGCAGCATGGCTGGGATTACTTTGCGGGTAATCTCTCCTGAAGTGGCAGAAACAGCGGGGCTTGCTACTCTGAACATTGTATAGGATCCCGTCTCTGCACCCAGACTGAGCCGGTATTCAGGTTCCCAGAAAAACCGGAAGGAGAATCCGGCAAAATCTTTACTCAGGTTTTGGTTTCCATATTCCAGGTTATCGATGTAGTGAGTCCAGCCGGTAACCAGCGACAAGGAGTAGCGGAGCGGCTTAACTGCAGCTTCATCCGTCTGTTGCGGAAAGGCGGCTAAAGCGGTCAGGAGGAATATCAAAACAAAAGTTATATATTTTCTGGTCATATCTCTACTTTTGAATGTAATGGTAATAGGTCACGACTGACGGGAAATTGGTCAGCAGTCCGTCAAACTGTCCATGGTTGAGATAATCTTTGATCCATGCCGGATTGTCAATGGTCCAGCATATTACAGTCTTTCCCTCTGTGTGCATCTGTTCCACCAGGTTGTTCTGTGTGCCCATAGTCCATCGCGGCGCCCAGACTATTGAATTGGCTTTTCTTACATCGTCCACGGTCAGTTCACAAAGCGAAGGAACGTTCTGATAATCAGGATAATTCATCAGTTCATCTAAAACTTTGGTGGAAGGAATTCCCACTACGATCGTCACGTCCCTGCCTTTGTCGTGTGCCCGCTGCAGCATCTTTTGTTCAATCGGGATCACGACAGCCATGGCTTCCTTGTCTTCCTTCATGTCCAGGTACACAAAATTGAGATTGGTGCTGTCAATCGCAAAAGTCAGTGCAGCTTCGAGGGTGGGAATTTTCTCTCCGTGAATCAATCGAACAAAGTTGGACAATTCCTGCCATGAATATGCCTTGATATCGCCCGACAGCGGCCCTTTTTTGGTTAGGCGAATATTGACGTCGGAATCGTGGTAAAGAAAAGCTATTTTATCCCGGGTCAGACGTACATCCACCTCAATCCCGCTTGAACCCAGCTTTTCGGTGAAATTGATCATTTCAATGCTGTTTTCTGATACCGGAAGCCTGTCGGAAGTTCGTCCTCCTGAACGGTGGGCCAAAATATTGAATTTACTGTTTCTAACCTTATCGGAAAAAGGGCCGAGGTAGGAGAGGGTGAAGCTTTCATCAGGCGAATTGTCGCCATTGCCAAAAGCCCCGCGCATAACAATTTCTTGCGGGATTATTCCGTTAACGATTTCGCTGCCACCTTCGTTTTTAGCGATGGACATATTGCACAATCCGGTCCCGTCGCTGTAACCATTGCGCCAGTATCCCTCAAGAAGTATATCTGAATTCTGCGAACCAGCATTCATCACGAAATATATTCCGTTATAGCAGGCGAAGGTTAATGATTTACGGTTCCATTTTACAACAATCGTATCTCCGAAACTGTTGGAATTGCCGTTGATACTATAAATTCCATCCATCACTGTTCTGGTTGCCAAACCAAGCGGTTTGGTTCCCTTCAGTATTGAATTGCCAGCTGAAGGAATGGGTACATCGTAATACTTGTTGCAACCGGCAGCAAGAAGTGAAAAAGCTATAATTAATATTTTCAGGTTCTTCATGTTTGTATGCATCATAGGATCCAGCTGAAAGATAATTCCGGAACGTGGTAATACCTGTTGAAGGTCGAAAATGTCAGCCAGACTGGCCAGTAGTATTTCACATAACTGTCTTTAAAACCAATGATTAATACCTTATTTTTGTGCAATCGCTGTTCGATATAGAAGGCTACAGTATTACCATTATAAAAATTCTTTGAGATGGAGAGAGCATTTTCTC
Source organism: Prolixibacteraceae bacterium (assembly GCA_025355875.1). Taxonomy (GTDB): domain Bacteria; phylum Bacteroidota; class Bacteroidia; order Bacteroidales; family Prolixibacteraceae; genus Aquipluma. The sequence goes on from JANXYV010000146.1 coordinate 2,212, forward strand.
CGGTTCTGGTTTCAGCCGATGAGACTATAACAGCTTCGGTCTTCAGAGTGAAGATCATTTTTTTCGATTGCCAGCTTCCGGAGAAATTCGGGTAATGAAGCCAGGCCTTTGTGGTGTTATAAAAACCGAATTGTTTCAGTTGACCAAACACAAATGAGAGATCATAGCCAAATTTCAGCCCAAGATTATCGACAGGAAAATTAATTCTCGGCCCAAAGCTTATCTGGTTGGATACAATGATCGACGAAAAGTCACCCTCAAGGGAGAAAATACCAGGCAATGAATAAATTCCGTGATAGTCAAATAGTGGGGCCTGGAGGGCGGTTTCAATCATATCTTTTGGTGGCTGAACCATAGAGAATCCAATAGATGCTCTGTACTTTGTAATTTTGTCGGTCCGGGCCAAATGCATGCTGGGCATCTCCTGTCTTTCGTAAATCGAAGGCTCTTCCTGGGCGAATACCGGAATATATCCGGCAGATCCCAGCAGGAACAAAAGAATCAACCTTAATATATTCTTTCGGCTAAATTGCATATCAATTCACTCAATTTCCATGTGTTTGTCCAATTTATAAATATAAGCAAATTTCAGAAATTGGGGTCAGTTCTCTTGAAAATCCCCTTAAGGTCACTTCAATCAAATTAGCTCTTCTTTTAATGATCAGGTAAAAAAATCTCGGCTTTATTTCCTGACGGATTAAATCCTTATGGCTGGCCTTATCACCAATATTCAGCGGCTGGTCAATTCCGCCTCCGCCTCCAATAACCAGAAAATGTTTTCCAGATGAGCCGTCAAAATACTCCAGGTTGTGCGAATGACCGGTCATGAAGAGCTTTGTTTTAGGCGAACTTTTAAAGTGAGGGACGAATGCCTCCTGAACTTTCACCGATGAGCCAACCACTTTGCTGTTGCTGAAAGGGGAGTGGTGAGTACAAACAATAATCAACTTGATTGCAGAATCCACATCCAGCGAATCCATAACCGACTGATACCATTTGGCCTGTTTATTCAGATTTGTTTCTGAAAGCTCGCCAAAATTGGAATTGAGCATCACAATAGCCATGGAGTCTGTCCGAATACAATATCCGGTTATAGGCGATTCCGGAAACCTTTTTAGATAATTGGTTATTCCTTCCCTGGAATTCATCAAATACTCATGGTTTCCTGGTATGGCGAAGACTTTGGTTCCTGCCTTCCGGAGATGAGACAGGAATGAATCAACATTGTTCCATTCGCTTTCTACAGAGGCTTTACCGACCAAGTCACCAAGCATAAACACATAACCATCATTTTTCTTTTCTATTTCCCTGAAAAGTAGCTCTCTGCCTTCCACATTGTTGTGCATCTTTCGAATGATTTTCTCGATTGGCAATGGTTCCTGGCAATCGCTAATGAAATACAGGGCCGCGTTGCTTTGACCAGAAGCATATTGATATTCAATTAATATATTAAATATCAATAGCATGAAGAATATCCCTGACGATATATTTCTATTTTTTTTCAATCACAATAGGTGTTAATTACAGCTTGATCTGGTTTGAAATGGCTACTTTCTATGCAGAAAGTAAAAATGTCTTATTTTATTGGTGTTATGTGGATTTTGCCAACAAATAGCCAACAATATTCAGTTAATCAAAAGCAACCAAAGGAAATATTAATTCGACATTATAATCTATCAATCAATATTTTAACTCGATCTCTGACTTCTTTTTCATCTGGTAGGTTACTAAATGAAATCTGAAGCAGTTCTGATCGGCACGTGGCCTTCAATTTGTCACATAATTCATCAAAATTAGTGATAAAAACCGATTGATTGAAATCTTTTTGGCTCCAACCTGCCGGATCATTAAAAATGATTTTATTTTATGCTTAGATGGGATAGACTTAAAGATATTTTGCTTTTTAGAAATTATTTTTGCAATTCAAAATATTACTTCTAACTTTGTATCGTAAACAAAAAAGCAAATGAGGGTTATTGCACACCGAACATTGGTAGAATTTTATACGGACAGACCAGATTCCAAAACGGCAATAGAGAACTGGTATACTAAAACCACTTCTGCAGAATGGCAATCTTTTGCTGACGTTAAAAAGGATTTCAATAGTGTTGATAGCGTGGGAAACCAACACTACGTTTTCAATTTAAAAGGGAACGATTACCGCTTGGTTGTATTGATCAAATTTCAGATAAAGATGGTTTACATCCGCTTTATCGGTATGCATAACGAATATGATAAAATTGACTGTACTAATATTTAGGATATGACAAAAATAGAAAACGAAATCCAGTACAAAGCCTCAATGGAGAGAATAGAGGAACTGTTACCTTTGGTTACAGATGATACTCCTTTGACTGATAAGAACCTGGTGGAACTGGAATTGCTTTCGAATCTGGTTGCCGATTATGATGAGGCTCACTACCCAATAAAAACTCCTTCGCTATCCGAGGTTTTGAAGCTGAAGATGTATGAAAAGGATATGACCCAAACAATGTTGTCTGAAATCATTGGGGTAAGCCCCTCGCGCATTAGTGAATACCTCACCGGCAAAAGCGAACCAACGTTGAAGGTTGCTCGCATGATCAGTGTAAAACTGGATATTAGCCCTTCAATTGTCCTTGGAGTGGGAGCCTAAAATATATGTCAAGTTTATACCGGTAAAAACGTGACATATATTTTTTCCTTAGCCTTTCAACTAAGGTTTTCCTATCATCATCATCCAGTAGATCATCTTCAACCTGGATTAATGGATCATACCAATCAATTTTGTGTTTAGCCCAACTAAGCCAATCGTTTAGTTCAGCATTTAAATTCAGATTTTTCTGTGCATTTTGTGCTACAATTTCTACGTATTCTCTAATAAAATGGGCATGTTGCAACCGGATTGCCTGATTAAGAAGGTCCGCAACAGCATTTAACTCTGCCTGCTTACGTGCTAATAATTCCTTTCGTTTTTGTTCGGCCTCTAATTCAATTTGACGTTTTCGTTCATTTTCCGCCCATATATCGCTTAACCTTTTACATTTCAATTCAATGTAAATCAGGATATCCAGCAATTTTTCTTCAATTAATATTTTCCCATCGGTCCAATCTTTAGTGTTATATGGGTTTGATGAGAATACAAATATGCCTGATGGCGAATACACTTGATTTGGATAAGGATCTAATACTTTCGTGACAGTCGATTTCTCCCTTAAACCAAATTCAAAGTGAACTCCATAAATCAACCCGTTAACCCGGCTATGTTTGTAATCAATTTTATGACCTCTTGCATACAGAAGTTTAATAAAAGCATCCATGAATCGTAATGCCCGAGGAATATTTGAAGGCGCAACTTTAATTTTCAATTCACTTGATTTTGTCTCAACAAAGCCATTATAAATAAAGCGCTCATTCTTTTTTTGTAGAAGCGAATTTTGTGCCTGGACTACCAAAGGGTCTGGACTTGTTAGCCTTTCCGGAACTTTTAACGGTAATTTTGGATTGTTTAGATACTCTACTTTTAGAATTGATTTTGGTGTTTTTTCATTTTCGACATAATTGCCATCATCATCCCGGTAACGAAGATTTATATTTCCTTGATCTTTAGTGATGGGAGGTAGTTTTGTTTTTACAACTTTATATCCATATTGGATTTTCTGCCAATATCCTAATTGAGGCATTGGAATTGAATGTTTTTTACAAATCTTGCGAAGTCCATTGTCCGAAATATTATACTTTTTCGCCAGCCTTGACATTGGCTCCGACCAAACCAGATTGTAAAGTTCTTCCCTTGTAAATTCTAGTTTTTCCATCGTTTTAGATTTAACAGTTTTCCCAAAATTAAGCATTAAAAAACCGCCTTCTGAAAGAAAGCGGTTTTACAAATCTTTTGCCTGAATCGATTAATCGTACACAACAACCGGACCTGCATAAACACTGTTCGACAGAACAGATTGGTTAGCGTTCTGAAAACCAATGTAACAGTGAACCTCATCACCGGCAAAAGTAGCAGGAACTTCAACCACCTGATTGCCCGTAGACCTGTCATTGCCTCCAACCACTGTAATTGCCAGTTGCTTGGCGGGATTGAATACAACCAACAGAACTTTGTCGTTAGCACTTGCATTTGCATCCTGCGAATTATCCTGCCAGGTAAATTCAACCTGATTTGGGGTTGCAGATTGGATTTGCGGATTCAATGCTCCAGGAAGAGAACCACGGGAGACCAGAGCGCTGGCATAATCAATGAAATACTCTGGATAAACACCGGTAAGGGCGTTGTTGAGGTTGTACGACATAGCGCTGTTAAAAGCAGTCATTTTCACAGCGTAATTCTTGAAGCCGACGCGCAAGAATGCGGTTAATGGCTGCAAGAATTTGAGAGCAGCACCAAACCGGGCTCGCTGGTCCAGTTGTGCTTCTGTTTTTGGATTCGAAATACTGGCAGCTTTACTACGCATATAATCTATGCCTTTCCAGTTGCCCCCGATGACTGTCCCGACCTTGCCGGAGAAGCCACCTAAAATGCCTTGTTTAATCGTGCCCATGGCAGTAATTTTAAATTGTTTGTACTTGGACTTGGTACGGACTTGACACGACCCAAACCCGACCTTGTCCTTATCTGATCTAAGATATTGCAATAATTGGGCAATGCCTGATATTGAAAATGCTATGCGTTTGGATGCGTTCTTTTGCAGTGACAATATTTCTACGGTCATGTTTGATTGTTTCCCGGCAATCAGTTTAAAGGAAACCCTTAAAAATCCTTTTTGGAAAAACGAAATGGCAAATTTCGGGTATGATGATGATGTGCTGTTGGAATGGGAAATAACTGGCACCGGTAGGTGCGTGGGCAGTTATTCTCATTTCAACAGCAAGCCGAAGCTGAATGTGCGGAAATCGATTGCTTAAACTACAAACTATTCTTGGTCAGCAAAAAAGTTGGTGATTTCGAAAATAGCTGATTTTAAGCCTTCAATTCGTCCTCGAATCTTTTCACGGGTAGCCTTTTTATCTGTGTCGTTATTTAAGAGGCGAGACTCTAATTCGCGGATTTGATTTGAAAATGATGTAAGTAGTGGATTAATATCTATCTCTCCGGGAGGTAATACCGGTTTAATTTTCCCTTTATAGCTTAAATCGACGATTTTCAGGTATTCCTTAAAGTTCTTCAAATAATTCAGATCACCGACAATGTATTCGAGTGTTTTAAATTGAATGTACTTAAACTGCTTTTGAGTTGGTTCAACCGATCACAAAATTGAGAATAGCTATAACCAGCGGGATCTTGCCGGAGGTATTCTTTCCAAAGCAATTGACGGGTAACACCAACACGTTTCAGTTCAGCGATTAAATAATCACTCAATGAATCGAACCGGACTTGACGGGAACTCTTGACCGTACTTGGCACTTCTCCGTAAATGAGGGAGGAAAGCCTGATATCGGATAATGCCAATAGTTCAATATAAGATAACCCCGATGAGTGAAACTTGGATTGGTAATGGCGCAGTGTGTTGCGGCTTAATCCTAATTGAGAAGATATAGACCGCTCTGAGCGACCCACTTCCAAGAGCTGAAGTGCTTTCTTGATCTGTAACATACTTGTGTTTTTATTAGACATCGTACTTTTAGTTTGGACCGAAAGTACGAGTGGCAAATCTGTTACAAATCCACCTTATCGTAATTTTAACAAATGGTTCAGTTTGTGCCGGAATGTCAGTTGAAAACTTACCGAAAAAATCTGTATTCTTTTGTTAATCAATTTTAACAAATGGTTCACTTTCGTCCGGAACAAGTGGTTCACATTGATCCGGAATAATCAGGTTTGGTTTTCAGGGCGGAAGATTACATGTATAGCAGTGCCGCTGATTATGCAGGAGAAAAGGGAATTCTTGACAATGTTATTGTTGTTAAATAATGCCACACGATACAATCGTGCGGCAGCGGCGGGAGTTTGTTGGAATGGATGCGGTGCAATTTGCGAGGATGGATATCAGGGTTTAAAAAAGGAAAGGAGAAACCAAACCTCCAGTACCGTGGAAGCAAGTAACCATTTTGATATTTCCTGAACTGCTTCACAGAAACCGGGGCTGGTATATTTCTTCAAATGGCAGGGTCGCTCAAAGTTGTAACCTGTGCCGGTATATTGAATTCAATTCATTTTAATCATCACTTTGAGAATCTGAAGTTTCAATTGGATTGGAAACCGGGCCATTGGGATAATAAAAAATGCGGATGTAAGCAATGTCACGCATAAAATCGACCCTTCCCACTTCAAGCCGGTTTATTTTGAGACTGAGGCGGGCTTCAATATCTTTGATTAGATAGTCTCTGTGCTCATCCACGATCATGTCCAGCTTTTCGTAAACAATGACCTTGGAAATTTCATTCTTAAGGTTTTCCAGAATAAACAGGATTCCCAGAATAATAAAATTCGTAATGAATAGTTCAACATAACTTATTCTTTTACTGGCAAGTGCATTAATTACAGAAATGCCAATGACTACGAAAAGGTAAGTCATTTCCTTAATAGGCATCAGATCGGTCCGATATCGGAGGATTCCAAAAACAGCGAAAAGTCCAAGGGCAAATCCGACCTCCAGCTTCACATTTTCGAGCAGAAAACATAAAAGGTAAATAATCACACCCATCATAAAAAAGGTGAACTGGTAATCTTTTCTACGTGTTGCCGGGTAATATAGCAATCGTATAATGATAAACAGAATTGCCAGATTAAATGATAACTTGGTCATCATTGCCAATAAATCAGGAACATCGATAATGCTTGTACCAAAAAGTTTAATGGTCTCAATAGTTAAGATAGTAATACTTCCCATCATTTATTTTATTTATAGTTCTAATATCCGTTCTGAAATTGTTACTCTTAAGGTCTTTTTCGAGCATTGATCTCCCAATACAGTATTTGCTTACACCACCCCCAACGATTCCGTAATGCCTAAGTGTATTGATCAGCATGGAAGATGCACAGGAATGGGTTTTCCTTTTGAGTTCCACAATTACAAGGTTATCCAGGGAATGGTCCTTTCCATTATATTGAAAATGAACATGCTGATCGATCGTGGCTCTTTCCTGATAATCGTTGCTTACCAGAGTCAAACGTGAGAAATTGGTGTAAATCTTCGGCTCAAATTGAATGTTACGAAAAGGGGTATATTGCCCAAGATAATCCATAGATCTTTCAGACAACGTGGTTTCTATATCGTCTGTTTTGATCCTGTTCTTGATGGTACGGTCACCTGTAGTTTTTTCCTTGATCTCGAAAAAGCTTAGGTCACATGATAAATACTTCCTGCATCGAACTTTATACCGAAAGAATTTTCCTGCATGATGACCTTGAAACATAGAGTTGTCTTTCGTATCGTAATAAAGCGTTGAGTATGGAAATATTCTTAGATTTTCAATTTCAAGGATCTTGTAGTTATGCTGAACGGATTTTAAAACATGAGGTAACAGATCCATATGCATTGAAAACTTTGATTCAATGCGATCCATAAACATTACAGCATCCATTTCACTCAGCGAAATAGGCTCAAACCCTAAGCATATCGTTTCAATATCTTTTTGCATTTTCCAACCGCCAATCTGTATGTGCACAAACGATCCGGATTTCTCAATACCCGAATTAAAAAATTTTACAAAAGAAGTTAATTTGAAAGGATTAAAGAATTATTACATGGCAAAGTTTTATTTTTCCTTTAACTCAGGATTTTATTATCTCACTAATCGGGAGGTTCAACAAAACTTTGAAGGTGCTGGTTCAAATAGGCATTAAAGCAGCAGTATTCTGGCCTATTTCAACTTTTTTAGCATCCAAAGACCACAGCCAAAATGTTTGGAGTTTCCCATTGGAGCGCACAGGTATTCAAATCCAAATTTGGCGTAGATTTTCAGGGCTAAATGCAACTCGTCAAGCGTTTCGAGATAAACCTGCTGAAAGCCCAGCTCTTTGGCTGTTTCCAGACATTTTTCAATCAAAGTCCGTCCCAGTCCAATGCCTCGGGCTTCCAGCAAAAGGTACATTTTGACCAGTTCGCAGGTATCTTCGGGCAGTCCTTCGGTCGGATAAATTCCGCCTCCGCCAAGAATTATTCCTTCAGCTTCAGCCACAAAATAAGCCGCTTTGGGCGTTTGAAACAATTCGAACAAGGCATCGGTAGTTGGATCAAAGAATACGGTACCCGGATTGGCAGCACCAAATTCTATGAGTGTGTTTCTTACAATGACAGCCAGATCAGTATTATCGGAAGGCTGAATCGGACGAATTTGGATATCAAAGAGGTTAATCATTGATTTTGGTTTGGAATTCTGCTCCCAAATCTATCAATTTATTCCTTTCCACCATTCGGTAGTCGGCGCGAATTGACTCAGATCAACCAGCTCTCCAATCATCGGATGAACCAATGGAACTGCCAGCCTTGCCGCTTCTTTGGTAATTCGGGTAATGGGTTCATCCCAGGCATGAAGCGACAAGGCAAATTTTCCCCAGTGAACCGGCATCAGGTTTTTAGCTTTTAAATCGATGGCGGCCTGAACGGTTTGTTCGGGCATCATATGGATGTATTTCCATGATTTGTTGTATTGCCCGCATTCGAGCAAAGCCAAATCAAACGGACCATATTCAGCGCCAATTTTAGCAAAATGGGTATCGTACCCCGAGTCACCGCCGATGTAGATCTTTTTCGATGGAGTTTGCAGCACAAAGCAGCACCAGATCGATTGATTCCGTTTGGTGTTTCTTCCGGAGAAATGTCTTGCCGGAGTGGCCATAACCCTGAAACCAGAATCAAGTTCCGCTGAGTCATTCCAGTCCATTTCGATGATTGCCTCCGGGTCGAATCCCCAGAATTCGAGATGCGCTGCGGTTCCCAGTCCGGTAATTGTTTTTCCGACTTTCGGTTTCAGTTTCAAAACCGTTTGGTAATCGAGATGATCCCAATGATCGTGGGTGATAATCAGGTAATCGATATCCGGAAAATCTTCAGGCTGATAGGTATTGCTGCCATTGAAACTCCTGATCATGAACGAAAAAGGGGAGGCGTTGCCGCTGAAAACCGGGTCAACCAGGAATTTTTTACCGTCAATCTGCATGAAATACGATGAATGTCCGAACCACACCAGCACATCTTTTTCAGGATCCAGGTTTTTTAAATCTGTTTTTAACGATGGCAGGGCAGAGGAAGGTGCTTTTCGTTTGCTGATTTTGAAAATGCCATCCCTGATCATTTCCCATTTCGATACATCTTCAGCAAAAGTGGGTGTGAAACTGAAATTTTGAAACTGTCCGTCCCTGAAATTCGGTGATTGCTGAATTCGCCGGAGTCGCTCTCCCGAGGCCGGTTTTCCAAAACTGGTCTGATTGACAACTATAAACGTGGTTAGTGCAACCAGTGCAAAAAAACTGATAAAAATATACATTGCGATTTTCATTGGTTAAATAACAGCTTTGGCCAGAATTTTCATGTCTTTCATTTCCAGCGTATTTTTTGAATACCCGATCAGCGAAGCATTGATCATGGCTGCCGACAGGTCTTTTAGTGAAATCATCATTCCGGGTGCAATAACTTTCAGGACAGAAAACAGCCAGCCCAGATATTTGTAAGTATTGTAATAGGTTTGCGTTGGCTTCAGCGGCAGGAACGGCTCAATTCCGCCTGGCCGGAAATTGTAGACTTTTTTGAAAGGTAATTTCATCAAATCGTTTTCGGTTTTGCCTTTTACCCGAGCCCACATTGTTCGTCCTTTCTCGGAGCTATCCGTTCCGGCTCCTGAAATATAACAAAAAGTCATTTCAGGATTCAAAGCTGCTAACGTTTTGGCGAAATTCAGGGTCAATGTGTAGGTCAAACCGGTATATTCGGCTTCAGATTTTCCCAAGGCGGTGACCCCCAGGCAGAAATAGCAGGCATTGTAGCCAGTCAGACGATCACTTAATGATGTGATATCCGAAAAATCCTTGTGAATGATCTCAGTTAGTTTTGGATGAGAATATCCCGTGGAATTCCGGCCGATTACCAAAACCTTTTCAACTTTGGGGTGGTGCAGACATTCATAAAGAACACCTTCGCCAATCATACCGGTGGCTCCGGTAATGATAACGTTTAATTTTTTCATGGCATTTTTATTTTAATCAAGATTACCTCATCATACCCAGCATCAACCGGTCGAACATCCGATCTGAAAGAATACTCCGCAAAAACAAAATCAGTTTCGCACCTCCTCCGGTGGCATAACGGGTTTTTGGCCGTTGGGCTTTTGCTGCCCTGACAATTGTTTTGGCTACAACAATAGGCAACGAACCGTTTTTATCGGCATTGGCCAACATCTTTACATGTTTGGCAGCCAGTGTTTTGTAAACTGTATCTCCCGAAACTTTCAGGAGGTTTTCGCGTGCGATGCTGTTCCACTCGGTATAAATTGCACCTGGTTTAATAATAACCACATCAATCCCGAATTGTTTCAGTTCCATGCGCAGACTGTCGCTCAGTCCTTCTACTGCAAATTTAGTGGCATGATACCAGGCTCCGTGAGGTTCGCCAATGCTTCCACCAATTGAAGAGATGTTGATTATTTTGCCTGAATGCTGAACCCGCATGGCCGGAAGCACCAACTGAATCAATCGTGCCAAACCGAAAATGTTGACTTCAAACTGGTATTTTGCTTCTGAAATCGGCACATCTTCCAAAGCGCCATACGAACCGTATCCGGCATTGTTGATCAGGATATCAATTCGTTTTTCAGCCTGAAGAATCTCCTGAACTCCTTTGACCATGCTCGTTTCGTCGGTGACATCCATCGCCAGAAGGCGAATCCCTTCTGCTTTCAGATCCTGCATTTTGTCCAGTCTGCGTGCTGCGCCATACACAATAAACCCATTTTGTGCCAGTAATTTGGCGGTCTCAAGTCCAATGCCGGAAGATGCTCCGGTAATTAATACTACTTTTTTCATGTTTCTGTATTTTATATTTGTTTTCGATTGATCAATCACTCTAATATCTTCGCAAAATTTTTTAGGTAATCATATCCCAAATCAGATCAAATGATTGATCGATGATTTCTTTCTGCTTTTGCTCATCCACATTTGAGGCAATCAGGTATTCGTTGATACCAAAGATGTGGCTGCTAATCAGGGTGAAAAGCAGGTCAACCGGAAGAGATTTCAATACCCGTGCATGAATCGCTTCCTGCATAAAATCCATCAAATATCTGGTTTGCTTCAAGATTTCCTCATGTGAAACCATTGACAAATAGGGGGATGTGTGAAACTGTTGGGTAAACCTGAATTCGATCGGATTCCCGATCGCCCAGTACAAGGATGAAAGATACATCCGTTTGAAGGATGCCTTTATCGTTTCGTCTTCAACCCGGCTATTATCTATACAACCAGTCAGTTTCGTTTTAATATGAATGAATAAGGCCAGCACCAATTCGTCTTTGGTTTTGTAGTAATGAAACAAAGTTCCGTTCGAAACTCCTGCTTCCTGGGCTATTTTGCTGGTAGGTGTACCATGAAACCCAAATTCGACGAAAAGTTTCAGCGCTGCGTTTAATATTTGTTCCTGTTTATCCATTATTAATTTACGATTGACTAATCACTCCACAAAAGTAGAACTTATAATTCGAATCTCCAAGGAAAAATATTGAAATTTTCATCAAATAAAATATCTGTAAAACCTGAAAATTTATAAGTTGAATATGATGTTTTGGAAGGAATGACTTAACTTTATTCTCTTTTTGGTTAATACCCCGACCCTTGGGTCGGTTCCGCTTTCGCCATGTGCGTTAGCCTTTTTGATACCTCGCGGGCTTGCCCCGAGGTAGTTCATTGAATATACCTTGTTAGGATTGCTAAGTTTAACTTCTAATCATTTATACCTTGCCAGTAAAACCTAAAATACCGGTATTGATTGTCACCGGGTTCCTTGGATCGGGTAAGACAAGCTTTATTAATCATCTGTTAATGAATAATAAAGGTTTAAAAATCGGATTGATCGAGAACGAGTTCGGTGAAGTTTCCATTGACACGAAACTAATGGCCGATAATATGCCTGAAAGCATTCTGGAATTGAACAATGGCTGCATTTGCTGTAGCATTTTCAATGAATTTTCGCTGGCACTTCAGGAATTGATGAAGAGACATGATCGTTTGGAGCAACTTATCATTGAAACTACCGGAATTGCTGATCCGGGGCCAATTATTGAATCGTTTTACCGGAATAATGACCTGATCAGACTTTTCGAATTAACCGGAACTATTTGTCTGGTGGATGCCATTCATTTTTCGGATCAAACCCTCGATGCAAAACAACAAAAACAAATTCTTCTCAGCGATCTGATAGTTATAAATAAAATGGACAGTTCAGATCCGATTCATATGGAGTTCATCCGGAATAAAATAGCGTCTCTGAATAAGACTGCATCTGTGATTGAGACTAATTATGGCCGGATTGATGAACCTCAACTTCAAATCCTTCAGTCAAATATGCAAGACGATTTTCTGCATAAAATCCATAGACCTTTTTTTAGCGAGCCTGAAATGGGTGAATTTCATAGTTTTACGATCCGTTTCGGGGGTTTTGTCAACGAAAACAGATTTCGCGACTGGTTTAAATACTTCACTTCCATTCACAGCAAATCCATATACAGGATAAAGGGAATCGTAAATTTTGACAACAATCCGTTTCTTGGAATCGCTCAGTCGGTGGGAGGAACGGCTTCAATTGCAGAAGGTCCGATCATAAATCCATACGATCGACTCGAAAATGTGTTGGTTGTTATAGGGAAAGAGGTCAGTAAATTTGAAGTTGAAATGGAAATCGGACAGTTTTTACTTCAGGAAAACTAACCAGAATGGCAAGCTCAGCAAAGCCAGCAAGGTACTTAATACGACGGCCCTGGATGCAAATTCAGTGTTCAATTTATATTTCAGGCACAATGCGTATGCTGTAAGTCCCATTGGCATAGCGGCCTCCAGAATCCAAGCCTTGCTTACTGAATGATGGATAAAAGGCCACAAAATCAGGGAAAACAAACCTGGCAAAACGAACAGTATCACCACGCTGAATGCCAGAACAGGCAACCAGTCGCGGAGTTTTCCGATGGATTGTTTCCCCATAAATAATCCCAAAGAAAAAAGTACTACAGCCGTGACCGAATTGGCAAAAATATCCAACCCACTCATCACAATTTTCGGAAGGTGAAAATGATTAACTGCGATGAAAAGCCCTATAAAAACGGAAATCAGCAAGGGGTTCGTAAATAGACGAATCAATAGGCTTCGAAGATGAACTTGGTGATCACCAAAATATTCAACAAGAAAGATTCCGAAGGTGAACAACCAAAACACATAGACCGCAGAAATCATGGTTGCTTCCGGTAAAATATCATCTCCAAAAGAGCTGCGCAAAACCGGAATTCCCAGATATGCCACATTCCCATATGAAACAGCCAAAAACAAGGTTCGCCGTGTTCTGTTTTTGAGTTTCAGAAGTGCAGAAAAAGGAAAAACCAAAAGCATCGATAAGATAATCCGTCCGGAATTCCAGCCAATCATTGTTCCGTAGACATTCCAGTTCCATTGCAACCTCGACAAAGCCACCAGAATCAGTGCAGGAAAACCAATCCAAAGTGCATAATTATTCAGGATTTCAAGCCACTGATCGTTGACCGATTTATTCCGGCTGACCGCCATTCCAACCAGAATTACAAGGAAAAGCGGGCCAATGGATTGAAAAGCTGAAATGATGGAGTTCATAGATTATAGTCATTAGTCATTCGGAAAGAGGAAAAAAGAACATCCGGAGATAATTCCCCTTTCCTTATTCCATTTTTCTCTCCTTATTTGAACGGATCAGTTACAAATGGCCGGACATCGGTCAGGATCATTCCGGCAGTTTGCGCCGCCTGCATGCCCAGTTCACCATCTTCAAAAACCTGGCAAAACTGCGGTTCAGTGTTCATCAATTCAGCACATTTCAGGAATGTTTCCGGTTCTGGTTTGTGGTTCAGAACATCGTCGGAAGTAACCACGAAATCGAACAAGTGATCGATTCCGAGTTCTTTCATCTGGAGCAAAGCGCTGGTTCGGCTGGCACCGGTTCCGACAGCCATTGGAATCTTTCCATGGGCCTTCTTCATCAGTTCAATTACAGCTTGATGAGGCTTAATGCGGTTGATATTCTTACGGAACTCTTTCTGTTTCATTCGGGCAATTTCATCCGCTTCAATTTCAAGATTTTGCTCCGCCTTGATTCGTTCAGCAAAACTAATGGTAGGTGCACCGGTCATTTCAACGATAATTTGCTCGTCGAAAGTGCAGTTCAGCTTGTTGCACACCGCATGCCAACTTGCAATATGGACAGGTAAGGAATCAGACAAGGTACCGTCGAGGTCAAAAATAAGGGCTTTCGCTTTCGGATGAATTTCGAGTTTCATGCTATGAATTTGATTTTTGGATCCGGTTAATTCAATATGAACGAATCCGGAAATTCCATTTTCAGGATGCAAAAATAGCAAACTTTTACTCTGGTCAATCTCGTCGAAATATGGATCAGAATGTTTGTGGATGTAAAGAATAATGCTGATTTTTGTGTGCCTGTCAGTTCCTGACCAGTAGCCAATCTTGAATTTTGCCAAATTAATAACTAAAATCACTCATCATGAAGTACCTATTTTTGATTGCTTTTATTTCAGCTGTTGCAACCGGCTCAGGTAGAAGTATGTCCACCAATTTGCCTGTTGACGACAAAACTCCCCACGATTGGGAAAATCCGGCCGTTAACGAAATCAACCGCGAAACTCCCCGGGCCTATTTTATCCCCTATGCTTCGGTTGAGCAAGCAAGTCAGTTCGACATTTGGAAGTCACCAAATCTTCAGACTCTGAATGGAACCTGGCAATTTCACATCTCACACAAACCGGCTGACCGTCCGGTCGATTTTTATAAAAATGATTTTAATAACAAAGACTGGAAGACGATCCAGGTTCCAGGTAACTGGGAATTGCAAGGGTTTGATATTCCTATTTATTCCAACATCCGGTACCCGTTTGAAGCAAATCCACCGTATATTCAGAAGTTTTACAATCCGGTCGGTTCATATAAACGAACTTTTACGATTCCTGAAAAATGGAACGGACAAGATATTTACCTTCATTTCGGAGCGGTCACTTCCGCCATGTACGTTTGGGTAAACGAACAGAAAGTGGGTTACAGCGAGGACAGCAAGACCCCTGCCGAATTCAATATTACCAAATTCCTGAAGAAAGGAGAAAACTCACTTGCCGTTGAAGTATATCGCTGGTGTGATGGTAGTTACCTTGAAGATCAGGATTTCTGGAGAATGAGCGGAATCACCCGCGATGTTTTTCTGATGGCCCGAAATCCACAGCACATCCGCGATTTCAGGGTTTCGTCGCCATTGGTAAACAATTATAAGGATGGTGATTTCAAATTGGCCGTTGAAGTTGTGAATTCTGCCACCAATAATCCTTCGCTTGCTATGGAGGCTGTGCTGATGGATGGCAATACCAAAGTTGCAGAGATGAAACAGGTTGTAAAAACATCAGCCCAACCGGTAATGGTCAAGCTGGCATCTAATGTTCCGGCAGCCAAAGCCTGGAGTTCAGAAAATCCAAATTTGTACCAGCTTTTTATTACCTTAAAAAACGAAGCCGGTAAAACGATGGAAGTTTTGCACCAGGAAGTTGGTTTCCGCACGGTGGAAATCAAAAATAACAACTTGCTTGTGAATGGTGTTGCCATTTATGTAAAAGGTACAAACATGCATGAGCACCACCAGATAAAAGGTCATTATCAGGATGAAGAAACTATGCTGAAGGATATTGAATTGATGAAATTGTACAATATCAATGCCGTACGCTGTTCACATTATCCTGAACCTGAACGCTGGTATGAACTCTGCAACGAATATGGAATTTTTCTTGTTGATGAAGCCAACATCGAATCGCACGGAATGGGCTACGGAGCTAAATCACTGGCAAAAGATCCAACCTGGAAAGATGCCCACCTTTTCCGGACCAAAAATATGTTCGAACGCGATAAAAACCAACCTTCGGTAATTATTTGGTCGCTTGGAAATGAAGCCGGAAACGGTGTAAACTTTGAAGCAACCTATGCCTATCTGAAATCGGTTGACCAAAGTCGTCCGGTTCAGTTTGAACAGGCCGGCAATGGCGCAAATACCGACATCATGTGCCCGATGTATGCAAGGATCAGGAATATGGAAGATTATGCCAAAGACAAACCAACCAAACCTTACATTCAGTGTGAATATGCCCACTCGATGGGCAACAGCACTGGGAACCTTCAGGATTATTGGGATGTAATCGAAAAATATCCCGTACTCCAGGGTGGTTTCATCTGGGACTGGGTTGAACAGGGAATTCTAACCAAAGACGCACAAGGCCATAAATACTGGGCTTACGGAGGTGATTTGGGAAGCGATACGCTTCCAACCGATGGAAATTTCTGCTGCAACGGATTGATCAATCCTGATCGTACCGCTAAACCTGCATTATACGAAGTTGGAAAGGTATATCAGAACATTGGATTTAAAATGGCTAATCTGAATTCAGGAGAAATAGAAATTATCAACAAACATTGTTTCACTAATCTGTCTGAATTTGCTTTTAACTGGGAAATCGTTGCCGATGGACAGATAATCAAATCCGGAGAAATCAAAGATTTGAATCTGGCCCCAAAAACCAGCAAAAAAATGAAACTGGATGTCGCAGTTGAGACTAAACCTGCCACTGAATATTTCCTGAATATTTCCGCCAGGCTGAAGAACAAAAAGGGAATTTTGCCTGCCGGAACAAAACTGGCTTACGAACAATTCAAATTGCCATTTTTGAAAAAAGCAGTTCCGGTATCGCTAAAAAGCCTTCTGGCTCTGACCATAAAAACAGAAAACAATCTTCTTATTGTGGAGGGAAAAGGATTCCGGATTACTTTCAGTAAAGACGAAGCTACGATGAAAAGTTACCAGCTGGATGGAAAAGAAATGCTGTTGGCCGGTCCTGTACCGAATTTCTGGCGTGCACCTATCGATAACGATTTCGGAAACGAATTGGATAAACGTAGCCGCGTTTGGAGAAAAGCAGGAGAACAAAAAACCGTTAAATCGGCCACGGTCCAGCAAAATGACACCAAGGAAACCTATGATTTCACTGATGTTGCTAAAATACCAAAAGTAATTTCTGCTTCTGCAAAACAGGTCGGTAACGAAGTATTGATAGCTTTTAATTTTGACCTGAATAACGAGAAGAAACAGGTGATTGCCAATTACAATTCGATTTATACCGTTTTGGGGAACGGCGAAGTTATCGTCAATAATGGTTTTAAAATGATGCGCGATTCACTGCCCGAGATTGTCCGTTTCGGAGTAAATCTGGTCATGCCGCGCGAATTTGATCAGATCAGCTGGCTAGGCCGCGGTCCGCATGAATCGTATGCCGACCGGTTTACCAGTGCCTTGGTTGGATTGTATTCAGGAGCAGTTGCCGACCAGTATTTTCCATATGTCCGTCCGCAGGAAAACGGGAATAAAGTGGATGTTCGCTGGATGAGCATTACAAATAAAGATGGACTGGGAATGGAGTTTATCGGGATGCCGTTGATTTCAGCCAGTGCACACCATCAGATTATGGAAGACTTTGAATCGCCAGATCGTACCGATGGACGTGGAAAATTAGGTCTTAAGATGATCCGCCGTCACATCAGCGATGTCCAACCACGCGACTTAACTTCGGTCAACATTGACTATAAACAACAGGGAGTTGGCGGCGACGACAGCTGGGGAGCCTGGACGCACGACGAGTATCGGCTGAAGGGAAAAGTGTACAATTATACCTTCCGGATCAGCCCACTAAAACCTGGCGAAAAACCGGTAGAAAAAGCGAAAGTAACTTACGAATAAAGTAAACTCAACTGAATGAGAGCGGGGGATTTCGAAAGGAGTTTCCCGCTCTTGCATTTTTCGGAAGATTGGAAATGAGCTTTGAAATATTTCCCGGTCAAGAATTTTAAAGAAAACTTTTCAGACATTGCTTTACCTTCCGGATATAATTATCTTAGCTTGAATTAAAATCTGTTCACCAATGAGAAGTCTACTAATCCTTTTTATCGCTGTCGTTTTGATTTATTTGCCGGAATCATGCAAGCCTCAGAAAAAAAACACGACCATTCAAACTGAAGAACCTGATTTATCTGGAAGTATTAATTACCGGAGCAATTTTCCGTTCGACAGCACAATGGTTGCACCATTTTTTAAATCGTTTCCCGAATTAACCAGGTACGGGAAGGATGTAGTTATAATTTACCGAAAGTATACTTTTAATCATATCTGGTACGACAAGAATGGAGTAATTGAATTTGCAAATTCACTCTACAGCAAAATCAATATCCTTGAAAACGAAGGCGTTTCAGCGAAGTTTCCGTATAAATCGAAAATTGACGGCATCTTTCTTGATGAAATAGAAAATACCCTGAATGAAACCGATACCGAGCTGATGCTGACTTGCTTATTCCTGTTTTATTCAGAGAAAGTTCACAAAGGGATTGATGAAGTAACGACCACTGACATGGGTTGGTTTCTTCCACGCAAGCAATTATCATATACCGATTTGCTTGCCAATTATCTGACTGATCCAACTCTGATTGAAAGAGATGACAGAACACTTTTGCCTCAATACTTCAAGCTTCGCAAAGCTTTGTTGCGATACAGGGAAATTGAGAAAAATGGTGGCTGGAAACGAATCGAATTGGATCCAAAAGTAAAAGCCTATAAACCCGGTGATACTTCCAGGGTGATCGTGCAGATCAGGGAAAGGTTGTTTCTTACCGGAGAATTGAGCCAAAACAGCAAAAGCAACCGGTATGATGATGAACTTTTGGCAGGATTGAAAAAATTTCAAATTCACAATGGATTCCTTCCTGACAGGCAAATTCTGCCTAAACACATTGCGAAGATGAATGTGCCGGTTGGTGACTGCATCAAAAAAATCATCGTCAATATGGAACGGTTCCGGTGGATCGAACCAGAACTTGTAAAAGCTAGGGAATTAGTCTTTGTGAATATCCCTTCGTTTGATCTGAAATTGATTCGATCAGGAAAGATCGAATTTACTTCGCCAGTCGTCGTCGGAAAGGTGATGAATAAAACGGTGATTTTCAGCGGAAAGATGAGCTACATTGTTTTTAGTCCATACTGGAATGTGCCGCAGAGTATTATCAACAAGGAAGTTAAACCCGGGATGGCTAAAAATCCGAAGTACCTTGACGAACACAACATGGAATGGAACGATGGAAGGGTCAGACAGAAACCAGGTAAAAAGAACTCGCTGGGGTTGGTTAAGTTTATTTTTCCCAATTCAAACGATATTTATCTTCACGATACGCCGTCGAAAAGCCTGTTTCAGAGGGAAAGCCGTGCATTTAGTCATGGTTGTATCCGGGTGGGAAAACCTCGCGACCTGGCCATCGAAATCCTGAAAGATGACCCGAACTGGACGCCACAAAAAATCGATCAGGCCATGAATGGCGGGGTAGAGCGCAGTTATACCCTGAAGAATAAAATACCAGTATACATTGGTTATTTCACCGCCTGGGTGGACGACAACGGCGCCTTAAACTTTTACGACGATGTTTATAAACGCGACAACCGTTTGGCGGATATCATCATGAATTGAAGTCTATTTTCAACCTTAATTATCTGATTTGATGGTTTTTATAATCTTAGGTTCAGGAGCAGTAGCTTTTGGGTCAAAAATATTTCTTATTTTCGCCGGATGAAGAAACGCCTCATTCATATCCTGATGTTTATTTGTCCGATCACAATTCTGGCGGGTAATCATCTGATTAACTCGGATGTAAACAGTCAGAACGAACTTTTTTTGGAGCTTCAATTAGCGTCGTTTGGCTTGCAGAATGAAGTGTTTCAGCTGGCATTGAAAGGCTACCAGCAACTCGACCTTCAAAATAAACTAACGAATAATTCGGTTATTACCATCATCGATTTTTCACAGTCGAGTGCTAAAAAAAGGATGTATGTTATTGATCTATTGAATCGCAAATTGTTATTTAATACCTATGTGGCGCACGGACGCAATACCGGTGATGAATTTGCCCGTTCATTCTCGAATGAAACCGGAACCCTGAAAAGCAGTCTTGGTTTTTACCTTACCGAAAATCCATCTGTGGGGGCAAAAGTTGGTCCTTCGCTGATTATCAATGGTGTTGAAAAGGGTTTTAACGATAAAGCAGTTGCACGAGCCATCATCATGCATGGAGCTGACTATGCTACGGAGAATTTTATCCGCAAAACCGGACGACTTGGACGAAGTTTTGGCTGTCCGGCGGTTCCCCGCGAACTAATCAAACCCGTTACCGAAAAAATCAAAGGGGGCAGTTGTATGTTTATTTATTATCCCGACCAGAATTACCTGTGTCATTCGGAATTGCTTCACCATCAGGAATAATCAGGCAGTTTTCTCCTGGTTTGGTCAGTCTTTTTCGGCCAACAATTCTTCCTTTATCTTTTGCAGTTCAGCTATTTTTTCAGGACCAACTTTTGGATATTCCATATCAAGCTGATCGAGGGCTTGAATGATGGCCGAAACAATTACTATTCGGGCAAATGCTTTATTATCGGCCGGAACCACGTACCAGGGTGATTCATCGGTTGATGTATTTTTGATCATGTCTTCGTAGGCCTTCATATAATCCTTCCAGAAGTTCCGTTCGGTGAGGTCCGAAGTGCTGAATTTCCAGTTTTTGTCAGGATTATCGATGCGTTCGATGAACCGTTTTTTTTGTTCTTCCTTCGAAACATTCAGAAAAAACTTGACCACGATGGTTCCGTTTCTGGTCAAATATTTTTCAAAATTCCGGATGTCTTTAAAGCGTTCGTCCCAAATATCCTTGGTAATTAATTTACTGTCAAGTTTTTGAGACCTCAGTATCTTTTCGTGTACCCGTACCACTAGCACCTCCTCGTAATACGAACGGTTGAAGATTCCGATCCGGCCGCGTTCGGGCAAGCGCTTCTGGCAGCGCCACATAAAATCGTGATCCAGGTCTTCACTAGTGGGTGCTTTAAAAGAAGTTACTTCACATCCCTGAGGGTTGATCCCCGACATCACATGTTTGATCGCACCGTCTTTTCCGGCCGCGTCCATTGCCTGGAAAATGAGTAGCAACGACCATTTATCCTGGGCATACATTACATCCTGAAGTGCGGCAAGTGTTTCAATACCAATTTGTAAAGCCTCTTTTACAAATGGCTTTTCTTCAGAATCAAGGTCGAAATCAATGTTCGTTTTTTGGTCTTTCAGACTGAATTTTTCAGCGTTACCAATACAATAAGGCTTGCAAAATTTTTTCGCCTGATTTATTAATTCTTTCTTTTTTAGAGAACTAAGAAGTTCAGGATTCAGTTTTACCTCCAGCTTGATTTTGTTTTTCTTCTTTTTTGATTTGTTTTCCGGTTCATCTTTTCCGGTGATGACTTTTGATAGCGGGGCTGTCAACATTGACACCGATTCCGACACTTTTCCTTCTTTCCCTGATTTTGTTTTTGATTTTGACATGGCACAAAGTTTTAGGCGTGAATGATGCTTAATTGGAATATTATTAATATTTATGTGTCATTAAATCAGATGATTAATGAATTTTCTTGCCATCCGGCTTCGAAATCATTTCAGGAAATGACAGCACTTGACCGAAAGTTGTGCATCAGGCGCCGAATCCTTATCATTCCTTAGCAGAACCATTAGCGAAGCCATATAATTAGATATAAAATAAATGTATTTTGCTGAATTATACAAGCTTAGTGCCTATTTTCTGGCGGTTCTTTTCAGTTTGTCAATCTCAAACATCAGGGATTTCATATACGTTTTGCTCGATTTTTCAATTTCTTCAGGATTTTCAGCCTTCGATTGAATCGACATGATTAATTTTTCTGTTTTTGCATCGTACAAATTACTTTCGATAAAATAGTTTTTATCGGTAGTATAATAGCCAGGAGTGTAGTATCCTGTACTATATCCGTAGTAATTTCCATAGGTGCCATATCGACCATAGTTAGAATATGGCGAGTAAGCAGTGGAGCTACCAGGCACATATCTCGTTTCAGATTGTTTATCTACCAAGGCTATCAGAAAGATCGTTTCGCAATTGAGTGTTTTAAGTTTATTTGCTACGATATCTTTTATATTCTTAATTTCTTTCAGACCAATAGGTCCAAACTCATTGATACTTGTATAGACTTTAAGTCCCCGGGCTTTGGCCGCCGCTGCCAGATCGTCTTCCATAATGGTCTTTACGTGCATGTTTTCGGAAAGAACCATGATGAAAATGCTTTTGTAGGGCTCAGGTGACAGGTTGTCCTTGTTTAACCAGGTTGCGGTAGTTTTTACCTGTGGGCTACATGAACCGAGTAGCATGGAAATCGAGATCAATAAAAATGTAAAAACGCAATTTGGAAGTCTCATTTTAGATTTTTTTTATTTGGTTAAAATTTAATCATGCTCAATTGTAAGTCATCAAACCCGGAATCGACAAACTTTCGTCAGGCGCAAAGTTAATTAATATTCTGTCGAATAAATTCGATTTCATTGCCATTTCTGGAATGGGTCAACTGGTTGTTTGTAACTTTTAATAAGGCTTCTGAAAATTTTGCTCTCCAAATTCCTCCTCGACTCGTCCTTTCAAAATTCTTTGGATGACAAGTTGATATAATAACTGTTCGATTCAGGAAAGTATTCCTGATCAGTACCATGAACCATAAATATTTTTGATATTTTTGTTTATGCGAATTTCAGCATTTATTGGTATTGAATGGATGTTTTATGAATGAAAAACCACAACTATGAAATCAACTTCGAATGTTTCACCTTCCGTCCGGAAAATCATGATGGGTTTGGTAATCTTTCTTTTTATGAATGCTAGTCTGACATCAATGGCACAGCAAGATACGACCACCTTTAAAAATTTGATAAAGGTTAATTTGACTAATCCGATGATTTTTGGGTATAAATCAATCATATTTGAATATGAAAGGGTATTGAAGAACAATCAGTCTTTTTCGATCGGATTAGGACGTTCCTTCTACGGAATCTTAGCCTCCGATCAACTTGATTCAATCAGGACTGTTCATGGAGGGAGTTCCAAGGACATAGGATTCCATATTTCAGGGGATTACCGGTGGTATCTGAAAAAGGAGAACAAATACGCAGCTCCTCATGGATTGTATATCGGACCATATTGTTCATACAATTATTTTAACAGAACTTCTGATTGGGTTATGAATACTCAAAACTTTAAGGGGACTGCAACAATGGATATGACCATCAATATTGGTACTATCGGCGGCGAATTGGGTTATCAGTTCTTATTCGGAAAAACGAAAAGGTGGGCACTGGATATGGTTCTTTTTGGCCCGGGCATTGCTCATTACAGTTTTAAAACAAGTTTTAAGACAGATCTTTCAGCAGAAGCTGAAAATGAGCTTTTAAAGAAGCTGAATGATATGCTCCATGAAAAGTTTCCTGGGATGAATCGCATCATCGACGGAGATGGAATTCAAAGAAATGGAACATCAAATACAACTGATGCAGGATATCGCTATATGATTATGTTTGGCTATAGATTCTAAACTGAATATCATCTGGTTAAACAAGATTTCAGAATAATCACAATGCTCAAAAAAGTATTGACAATTATTTATTCACTGGTCAATTTATCGACCCTTTTAAGCAAAATAAACCCGCCTTTTTGTTCTACCTGAACAAGTTCAGGATTTTTTTCGGTGATTGATTTCAGATCGTTTGATTTGATCACGAAATAGACATCGCAACCAGTCTTTCCATATAACAGATATTCATCTTCATTGCAATCGGTGCAAGCCTGCTTCGGTTTGGCCGAATAGAAATACGGCGCATAGCTTTTATAACCCAAAGTAGTAACCCAAACTGGCTTGCCTTTGAACTCAGAAATAAAATCAATAGCCGGTTTTTGCGAATACTGTTCAATCTTTGGCACCAGGATTACCATGAAAAGGCATACAAAAACCAGATTGCTTCCAAACAGGGCCACAATTTGTGTGATTCCGCGCAGAAAGAACAAAGCAGAGACAAGGATTCCGAGAGATGCAACTCCTATTAAAAATTCAAATCCGGACCAATGAACCGGGGTATTGATGCAGGCAATGGCAAAATCGTCTTTGATAAATCCTTTGAGTACCTCAGGTGGCAAAGTCACGAGGAATTGGAGAATAGCCGGACTTATCGCAAACACAAATCCAATGATTGCCAGAAGGACCTGACTTAATTTACTCACCTTTCCATTCTGAAGATATATTTCATAGATCGAAACAGCTGCGAGATAACTCATCGGGAAATAACAAAGGGAACTGTAGTGTACAATTTTGGTCTTAACCAGCGAAAATATGACCAGTACAACCAGAAACAGGACAATCATCAGTTTCCTGTAGTCGTTGTTGTTGGAGTCCTTTTTGAAAAAGGCCTCCATGGCCAGCAATGAGCTTGGAAACACGCCAACAAACAAAACAATAGGGTGGTAGAAAATGCTTCCTCCATGTCCGGCATCTTCGGTTTTCATCAAGCGCACCTGGTAGATAAAGAAATCATACACCAGCTGCCAATTGCCCAAAAGAAGCTGGTAAATGTGATACGCTCCTCCTGTTAGGGCCAGCACAACAGAAAATATCAGGATATCTTTCCATTTTAGAAATTTGAATTTCATCTCCAGTAAAAGATATAGGATGATGCTTAACCCAAACAGCAATATCGCTACCGGACCTTTGGTCAATACAGCCAAACCCAGGATGGCTCCAGCGAAGACCATATCAAAGGATTCTTTTTTGCCCGATTCGCGTCCGGATATGTGACTGAATGCGAAGTATATGGCCGAGAATATGAAAAGATTAAACCAAGGGTCGATGATACCAGACTTAAAATATAGAAATGGAAGTAAGGAAGCCCCGTAGGCCAGTGCCCACAGCAAGCCGAATTTGTAATTTTTTAATCTCAGGCCAATCTCGAAGATTACCAGCAGACTCAATATGCCACAGATCGCATTGGGAAATCGGGCCGCAAATTCGTTGATGCCGAATACTTTCATGCTGAGAACTTGCATCCAGATAAACAGTGGCGGTTTTTCCCAGAAAGGCATGAAGTTGATGCTCACCGTGCTATAATTTCCCGTAACGATCATTTCCCGGGCCGATTCGGCAAAATTAATCTCGTCCCAGTCGAACAGATGCACGAGTCCGTTGAACGGTAAAAACAATGCCAGTGAAATGAGAAGGATCAGGATTCTGTAACGGTTCTCTAGGGTAAGGTTTCGGATCATAAGTTTGAATGTCTGGGGAATAATTTGGGACTGAGTTTAAATTTCCGGTCAAGCCATGGATTTTTGAACCGCGGTTGAAAGTAGAGGAAAATGATTGTGACGATTATCCCGATGGTGGCCCCGCCAACCACATCAAGCGGAAAATGTGCCGATAGATATATTCGGGAATAACCCACCGAACAAGCACCGAGGAATAACACGAATTGGGTAATTCTTTTTTTACTCAGGTTCGACAAATACAGACCAACACTGAAAGCTGTTGCTGAATGTCCGGATGGAAACGTATTCATCATGGGAGGTTGGTAACCATGCACCAGATGAAGAATCCCGTTTCCAAAGTATAACAATGGACGGTTTAGTTCAGGAAAGAAAACATTTTTCAACAGGTTTATTATCAAGGTAATTATCAGGGTAATAGCCAGAAATGTCAATGCTTCACGGAACGAAACCCAAAGCAGTACCACTACCAGGAGGAATGCAACAACGCCATCGCCCAAATTGGTGAGATATAAAAAAATATAGTCGGATGTTTTTGTATTGCAGCTGTTTAAATGGAGAAAAAGGCCTGCGTTACCATGCTTTCCGATCAGGATTCCAACGAAAGTGAAAACAAGGATAAATGACACCAAAAAGAACTTGTTAACGTTCAAAATCCTGTAAAAACCTGAATTAGATCCGAAATTTGAATTCATTGCTGCTCTTTTACCATTGGACAAAGATACAATTCTGAAGTTTTAAAAAAATACAGTTCTCAAATTTCAACTGAAATGCCATTCTGGAAATGTTCTTCCGAAATCCTGGAAAGAAGAAATCATTCAAGAGCAGTTTGAGAAACTTTTACGAAACCAGAAAGGGAGATCCCTGCAAACATTCTTGTCGATCAACTTGAAAAAATATGTTACTTTTAAACCAGAAAATCAAATGAGTTTTATTATGTCAATGAAGCGCTACCATATCAGATTTGGATTGGTCTTCACTATTTTCACGATGATTACCTTGAATGGTTTCGGACAGAAAGATTACAAGCTTCGAAAACTGTCGATTGAAGGAAATGAAACGCTCAAAGACGCTGATATAAAAGCAAATATGAATATCAAAGCCAAAACGTTCACTCAGAAGTTGAAGTTCTGGGAAAAGGCTCCACGATTTTCAAACATCACTTTCGAAGAAGATCTACAACGGGTGAACAGGTTTTATCAGAGAAACGGATTTCTTTCTCCCAAAATTGACTATGATTTCATAAAAAAGGATTCAGCAAAATCTATGAAAATCATCCTGAAAATCACCGAAGGGAAGTCAGTTCAAGTCAAACAGATCGATTACCATATTGTCGATCAGGCCGATACTCTTTCCATACTTCGTTTTCCGGCAAAAGAGATGCCGATCAAGACCGGAGACCGTTTCCAGGATGAAAAAGTAAAAGCATTTGAAGCTTATCTGCAAAAGAAATATGCCGATCGCGGATATCCATTTCCGAAGGTTAAAACAACCATAGCCATGCTTTCTGAAAAAGCTGCTACTGACTTGGATTTCAGTATTAATCCTGGCTCGAAATGCACTTTTGGCCGAACATGGATCAAAAGCGATTCGTTGGTTCCACATTCTTTTATCCGAAACCAACTGAAGTATAAACAAGGGGAGCCGTATTCGAAAGACGACATTGAAAAATCGCAAAAGAAATTGTTCGATACGGAGCTTTTTCAATATGTAGTTATACGCACTTTGGTCGATAGTGTGAAAGACGGGAGTGTTCCGATTCTGATTCAGATGAAAGAAAAGCCGCGCTGGCTGCTCGAAACCGGATTTGGCTATGGTTCTGAAGACCGTTTTAGGGTTTCAGCACAGATCACCAGGCGTCAGTTTCTGGGTGGTGCCCGAAAACTCATTTTTACAGGTAAGCGGTCCTATTATCTTCCGGTGAGTGTGGAGTTCAGTTTTATTCAGCCCGATTTTCTGAAGGACAATCTGGATTTGATTATCAATCCTTACTTCATCTGGGAAAATGAGACGAGTTATGAAGTCAAGCGTTTGGGGAGCAGCATTACTTTTAAAAACAATTTCACCAAGTATACCTCGGCATACCTGATGTATACCTTCGAAAAAGACTGGTTTAGTTACAAAGTGGATCCGGCTGAAGTGAGTGAACAGGATAGTTTGCCGTATAATAAATCCGGGGTCACACTTGGTTTTACCCACACTACAACAGATGATCTTTTTGATCCGAAGAAAGGAATTCGTTTCAACGCCTATTTTACCTTGATGGGACTTGGCTTTGAGTCGAAATATCACTATGTAAAGTTAGAGATCGATGGCCGGAAATATTTCCAGATGGATAACAAGAAAGTCTTTGCTACCCGGATTCACGCCGGAGTAATGCAGCCAATCATGGGCGACCCGGAAACTCCGATTGAAGACCGTTTTATGCTTGGTGGGGCGCTTTCGTTACGTGGGTGGGGGCGAAACCAGATTTCGCCCGTCAACGAAAGCGGAGATTTGGTGGGAGGAAACAGCATGATTGAAGGTAGTGCCGAACTTCGGTTTCCGGTCTATGAAATTCTTTCCGGAGGGCTTTTTCTGGATTCGGGAAATGTTTGGGCAGATCCGTATGCCATTGATCTGACTGATTTGCGAACTGATATAGGAATTGGATTGCGGGCCAGTACGCCAATCGGACCTGTCAGGGTTGACTTTGCCACGCCCATTTTTGAGAAGTTTAAGGCCATGGTGTTCTTTTCGATCGGACATGCATTTTAATGGTTAAGCGATGAAGAAACTGAGGATAATAGGGTTGATCATGCTGTCAGGAATAGTATTCCTGTTGGTGATCGGCTGCCTTTTAACCGCGAAGGGAACTTTCAATGAAATAATCATCCGGCAGGGTGTAAATCAGGCAAATAAGATGCTGAACGCCGAATTGTCGGTTGGCGAACTCTCCGGAAATCCTTTTACACACCTGACATTGCACAAGGTTCGTTTGGTTCAGGAGAATCAGGAAATACTGAGCATTGAAACGGTGGAGCTTGGATACAGCCTGATCAGCCTTTTCAAAAAGGAGATTGCAGTCGACGAAATCAAAATCAGCAGTCCGAAACTGAAGGTTTGGCAGGACAGCGATTCCCTTTGGAATGTTCAGAAGCTGATGAAACCAAGCAATTCGACGGCCAGTGAGAAAAGTGGAGATGGATTTCCCTACAAACTGAACATCGTAAACCTGGAATGTTCTCAATTATCGGCAAGCATTTGTCCACTGGATTCGGCTTCAATCCTTCCAAAATCGCTTGAAGCAAGTTGGTCGCTGTCGTATTTGATGAAAGGTAATGATATGCAGCTGAAAATGAAAAATCTGGCTATCCAGACAATTCATCCGAAGCTGGAAATTGAAAGTTTGACTTTTGATTTTTCCAGTGATTCATCTTCCTATAGCTGGGATGGGTTACGTCTTCATATGCCTCATTCAGAGCTTGTTTCAGAAGGAAAATATTTTCCGGCACAACCGTTCCGGTCTTCGGGCAAAATATCGGTTGACACTCTTACATTTGCGCTAATCCATGAATTCATGCCTGGTTTTGTCCTGAAAGGCAATCCTTCTGTTTCCATTTCAGCAACAGGCCAATCCGACCGGATCAACATTTCAGCTAAAATAGGAGAACTTCAGCAAAAAGCTGAAATTTCAGGATGGATGAAGAAATCGGAAAAATCTCCTGAATACGATTTGAATCTGGATGTTTCCAATATCGACGGATCGACCTGGACTGGAAATCCGGAATACGCTACAAAAATAACAGGAAAACTTCACGCAATCGGATCAGGTTTTGATCCTGAAAAGTCTAGCCTGTCTGCTTCCGGAAATTTTTCGGAACTGAGCTACCTGGATAAAACACTGAAAAACCTGGTTTTCGAAGCCCGGAAAGATTCTTCAACCATCGGCGGCAATTTGTCGACCGATACCTGGTTTGGCGGATTGGCGGCCGATTTTCGGGTGGCCGATTTTCTTTCCCGGTTCCGGTATTCGGTACTTTGCTCTGCAAAAAACATTGACTTGTCAAAAATCAGTTTTCCGAATAACCTTTCTTCAGCCATCAATTTAAAAATAAAGGCGGCAGGCGAGGGGATGAACCCTTTGAAAGGAATGGTGAAAGCAAATATCCAGTCGTCCAATTCTACCATCACTAAACGGCCAATCGACGATTTTCAAACGGATTTCAGCTATGAAAACGGGAATTATAACTTGGTTGATCTGAATCTGAATACCCCGTTTTTTCGGCTGGTAGCAGATGGAAATGGAAATATTCAGAAAGAAAATCATGTCCGGTTCGATTTTGAGACTAAAGCCTTTGATGATTTGCTGAAACTGACCGGCTTTGGTCAATACTCGCTTGAAGGAAAAATCAAAGGACAATTTGAAGGGAGTGCTAAAAATTACAAGGTCATTTCCAATGTCAATTTAGCCCGGTTCAATTCCGATTCATTGTTTGTAAAAGACTGTAAAGCTGATTTGGATCTGACCCGGGATTCCAGTTTCAGGGCAGAATCGAAGCTTGAACTTGGCTCGGTAAGTATGGGGAATCAGGTATTTAAAAACCTCCATGCCAGTCTGAATGAAATCCTGGCTGAAGAGATTTCGCTGGGCTTGAAAGTCGATATTGACACGGTAAGTATCAACAGTAAAAACCTGGGAGCCCTGAAAGCTGAAGCATTGCTTTTTTCCGACGATTCTCTCAGGCTTGATGCAAATTTCAAACTGGATAGCTTGAGCTACCTGCCTGTAAAAACTGGCGCTTCCAGTCTTTCTTTGAAATCCCGGCTATCGAAGGGCGACGATAAAAACAATTTGATCCTTGCTTTACATCAACTAACTGAACGTTTTAATTATTTGCCATTTATGAATTATTTGTCGGAGGTGAAAAAAGATTCGGCAAAAATTTACGGACATCTGGATCTTCAGAATCTTTCGATTGATACCTTGACGGTACACAATACAAAAGCTGAGCTAAATATGATGGCCGATCTCAATACGGTGAAAGGAACCATGACTGTTTCGGTTGACAGTTTGAATTACAACGGGTTTGCCATGGAAAACAGCCGCCTTCATACTTCATTCCTGAATAGAAATTTCAGGAATGAGCTGAGCATCAAGGTTAATGATTCAATTCAAGGTAAATCAACCTTTGATATCAATTTCGGAAACAATGTGGAAGTCGGACTCCACAATCTGGAACTCCGGACTTCGCGAAATACCTGGAAAGGTGGTGGCGATTCGACCCGGATTATCTACGGCGACAATTCAATGAAATTCAAAAACCTGACCATTTCGGCCAATGACCAGAATTACATCAAGGCTGAAGGCAATTTTGCACTGAAGGGAGACGAAAACCTTGAAGTACACCTCCGGGGTTTTAACCTTAAAGATATCAATAAAATAGCAGGAGGACCTATCCCTATCCTGGGAAATATGGATGCTTCCTTAAAATTGACCGGTACTGCTCTTCAACCAGAAATTGTTTCTGAATTGAATCTGAAAAACCTTCAGGTAAAGGATGAGAAAATTGACCGTATTGATGCAATGCTTCATTTTCAGAAGGATACCGTTGAGATTGGCGGAACCTGGAATGTAGTCGATACCCTGATGTTCGAAGCAAAACTGAAGAGCCCTTTCCATTTCTCACTTGAAAATCCGGCGTTCAAACTTCCCTCCCCAACCGACAATCTGGAAGCTAGCTTTAAACTGAATCAGTTTAATCTTTCCAGGCTTATCCCTTTCATACCGGTTGGTCAAATCGATATTAAGGGATATGTAAACTCAGAGCTGGCCGCTTCAGGTCCGTTAAATAACCTAAAAATCGACGGTTTTGTGAACTGGAAAGATGGGAAATTCCATTTGCCTGAGTATGGTTTATTGTACGACAAGGTGAGAATAAACGCCGGAATTAAAAACGATTCCATTTTTATTAAAGAATTTAAGGCGGAAGCAGGTACCGGATCACTCGAACTGAAAGGGTATAGCCGACTGGACCAACAGAGCTATTATTCGCCAAAAGAAGTCTCTTTACGACTGATCGGAAAAGAGTTTAAAGTGGTTGACTCCGACCGTTTACAGGCAACCATCAATACCAATATCACCCTGAAAAATGAAAGTGGAACCCCTGTTTTTGATGGAAATCTGGATGTTATCCGTTCTGAAGTAAATGCTGATGCCTTCATTTCCGACTACAAAAAAGCCTCCGACGAGGAAGATTTGCCGATGTTAATAAAGGCCATGGAAAGGCAATCCAAATTGAAAGCAAAAGACGCTCAGAAAGATTCGATCGGTGGAATGATGCGTCCAGATATGGAATTCTACAACAAGTTGCGGGGGAGTTTTAACATTACCATTCCACGCAATTTATGGATCCGCGGCAAAGACATGGGGATTGAAGTCAAAGGCGATCTTCGGGCCGCGAAAGAAGGCAAGAACCTGGTTTTATTTGGAACACTGGAGGTGAAACAGGGTTTTTATAAACTTTACGGAAAGAAGTTTGATTTTAAGAGTGGGAAGATCACCTTAACCGGCGATGAAGATATCAATCCGATCCTTGAATTTGTGGTGGCTTATTCGTTCAGAGATTATGAAAAAGTTTTGAAAAGCATGGAGGTAAAAATCACCGGAAGGTTAAAAGATCCGCAGATAACCTTTGAAATGAACGGAACGAAGATTGATGAACAGGATGCGCTTTCATACCTCATTTTTGGCTGCTCGATGTCTGAATTATCAGATGGTCAGGAATCTACGCTGGAAATAAATACTTCGACCATTGCCAAAAATGTAGCATTTGGTCAAATGTCGAATGTTCTGAAAGATGCAATGCAATCGTCGCTTAAGCTGGATGTGGTGGAAATTGCCGGCGAAGACAACTGGGATGCGGCAAGCGTCACGGTTGGCAAATACATCAACTCAAACCTGTATATGAGTTACCAGTACACTTTTGCCCTTGACAAAAAGACGAAGATTATTGAGCCGCAGAAAATATCGGTTGAATACCAGATTTTTCATTTTCTTTCTCTGAAAGCTACCAATCAAAGCCCGAATTCTGGTTTGGATTTAATATTCAAAAAGGAATACAAATGATAATCCTACCGAACCCGCTTCAGGCTGAATAACTTCAGGATAAATCGTGACAATGGCTTATTGGCGGGTCGTTTATTCAGATTGAGGTATATTCCAAATTTCTTCAGGATCGGAACCCGGTGAGTTTCAACAAATTCAATCAAAGTTCCTTCCGGCGCCTGGATATATGAAAAACTACCGGCTGCTTCGCCCATATCAAAGGTTTTGCCATGCTTCATGCTGTCAACAGTAAAGGGGAAACCTTTATCTTTCACTTCGGTTCGTAAATCATCCATTCCATACATATCAAAACATAGGTGGATAAAACCCAAGTCGCCCCACATTCGCCCTTTGAAAATATCGACAGGTTCGCGGTCGAGCACCTGGATGAGTTCAATTTCGGAAGAGCCAAACAACGGACTGAACGGACTTGTTCTGTTTTCGCTGTGGCGAAGAAGCACACGGCGAAATTTGCCTTCCGATCCGGGAAGTCCCTGCCAATCGCTGAATATGCCGGTTTCGTCATATACAATCTGATCATAATTCAGGATGTCGGTATATACCTTCAAAGAGCTTTCCATGTCGATTACCCCGATGACTGTTCCCAGAATGCCGCCATTACTTGCCTTGGTGGGCATAAACTGATACGGATGCTGCACCAATTCCCAAATATTTTCAAACGG
This sequence comes from Prolixibacteraceae bacterium, assembly GCA_025355875.1. Classification (GTDB taxonomy): domain Bacteria; phylum Bacteroidota; class Bacteroidia; order Bacteroidales; family Prolixibacteraceae; genus Aquipluma. Next base: position 35,369 of record JANXYV010000146.1, read on the forward strand.
ATCCTGAAGATAAAAATGCGGATTTCCGGCAGGGTCGTTCGTAACTTCAGTCAGCAATTTGATTCCTTTTTCCTTAAAATTCAGGTAAGCTGCTCGTGCATCCATCGTTTTAAGTTTTCCGACGGAAATACCAAGATCGCCCAGCAGGATCGCCAAATGAGGTCCGACCGGTAATTTACCGGTATGTTGCCATACTTCAAATCCACCACCACCTTGCATGTTCAAGGCAAGAACCGCGTGTCGCTCACGGGTTTCACCTTCGGTATGGTGTAGCATCAGCTCAGCCACCGCCTTTTCGTCGAACACTAGAATATCCATACCGAAATTCTCGCGAAACCATTTAAAAGCTTCTGCTATATTTTCAACACCAACTCCAAGTTGTTGAATTCCGTTAATCTGCTTTGCCATTTTCCCTTTCATATTGGGCAACATCACATCGGTTTGATGCGTGTGGCCATGTAGTAATAAAGTGTGGGCAAAAACCGGCGGATGTGTAACATCAGCATCTCATTGCCACCTACCCAAATTTCTTTTTTCTCCTGTTTTAATCCGGAAAAAATAAGTTTTGCAGCTTTTCCTGCCGTAATTCCATTGGCCTGGCCATCATCCAGTATCCCATGTTCCTTCCCTTGTTTGTCAATGGCAAATCTGGAAATATTGGTTTGTACCCGACCCGGAATCAGAATACTCACCTTGATCTGGTATTTTGAATTCTCGGCCAATAAACTTTCAAAAAAGCCATGAATGGCATGCTTTGAAGCTGAATAGGCTGAACGGTATGGAAACCCGAACTTGCCAACCAGACTTGAAGTAGCAGCCAGTTGACCACCGCCATTCTGAATCATGTGCGGCAACACAGCTTTTGTTAATGCAATCACTCCAAAGAAATTGACTTCCATGATCAGGCGGTCGTTTTCAATAGGAGTTTCAGCCACCAGCGATCGCTGACTGATTCCGGCAAACTGGTACAATCCGTATATCGTTTCGCCATCGCCGATCACCTTCCTGGCTGTTTCAAAGATCGATGAAGTGTCAGTCATATCGAGCGGCTCAATCCGGACGGAACTTCCTTTGGCAAGAATTTCCGAAGCAGTTTGCTGCAATCCTTTCAAATCGCGGTCAGAAATGATTAATCTTGCCTGATTATCTGCTATTTCAAGCGATAAAGCGCGCCCCATACCAGAGGCAGCTCCTGTAATCCAAAACGTTTTCCCGGCAAAATCCATCCGATCTGATTAATATTCGGGCAAAAATATAAAAACATTTGAGCATTAAGCATACTACAGTCAGAAGCTTGGATTCTTCTGACTAAAAAAATGTAGGTAATCCGGGAATTTCCCAAATTACCTGCATGATTGATTTTTATTACCAAAACTCATTGAAACTACAACAAGCTGTAGCCTTTGCGGTACTGATAATGCATCAGTTTCGTGGCTGCGCCATCTTTATCGTCGATAAACGTTTCGGTTTTTGGATTCCATTTAACGGTGCGTTTCAGTTCGCAGGCGATATTTCCCAGATTGCAAACGGTACAACTGCTGTGTCCAATTTCGACCGGAACTGCCGGATCTTTACGCTGACGAACTGCCTCGACGAAATTGATCTGGTGAGGAATTTTGGTCTCATACGGACCTGTATCTCCTGATGCTTTAACTTGCGGAAGAAATTTGTCATCCGAAGCCTTGAAGTGCTGCCGTGAAACTTCAATCCATCCGGTCTTTCCAATGAATTTTACTCCTTTTGTTTTTGCCTCGTCGAATGGTTCTGAGGTCATGATCGTTCCGTTGGCATATTTGAATTGCATAAATTCGGTGCCATCGCCAATCGGTGAAGCTTCGACTGGTCCGTTCCGGTCCATGCCAAGGCCCCATTGGGCGATATCGAACATGTGAGCACCCCAGTCGGTTGTGAAACCGCCGCCCATTTCTTTGTACCAGCGCCATCCACCCCAGAACTGTTCGTTTTGTTCAGGTTCAATGGTAATAGGTGGATCGAGTTGAGCATTGTAATGGATCGGCATTGGCAGTGAACCTAACCATAAATCCCAGTTTAAATCGGCCGGAATTTTTTCTTCAGGTAAATCGTAGGGTTTCGGAGGAGCTCCCACATAGGCATTTACTTTTTCGATCTTGCCCAGAGCGCCTGATTGAACCAGTTTGACAGCATGCTGGAAGTTTGGATCGGAACGTTGCTGGCTACCTAACCCAAAAATACACTTGGATTCACGAATTACACGTCGTAATTCCTGTCCTTCCTTGATAGTGAAAGTCATCGGTTTTTCCAGATAGATATCCTTTCCTGCTTTGCAGGCAGCGACGGCAATCCGGGCATGCGAATGGTCGGGAACTGCAATGACAACTGCGTTAATGTCGGTTCTGGCCAATAATTCTTCAAATTTTTCGTAGGTCTTAATTTTCGACGGTTTTCCGGCTTTGTCATAGAATGCTTTCACTCTTTTCTCAAAACGCTTCCGTTTTACGCCGTATACATCGCATCCGGCAACTACCTGAACTCCTGGAATCTGAAGGAAACCGTTCAGAAGAAACATTGCTTGTTGTCCCATGCCAATGAAACCCAATTTCAGGTTGGTCTCAGCCGCATTTAATTTAAAGGCTGATAATGAAGAGAACATGGCAACTCCGGCAACACCGAGTGTGGCTGTTCCAAGAAATTGCCGTCTCGAAACTCCTTTTTTAATTTGATTTTCCATATTGATTTTACTAGTTGGTTACATCCGTTTTTGAAGCGGGTAAAAATAGGTTTTTACAACTCGTGATCAAAATTTACAAAACACAAACTTTTTGAATATGCAAATTCAGGCTATGATGTTTCTGGTTAATCTTCGATAAATGAAAAATTACTGTTACTTTTAACAAACCCTAAATCTTACCGATATGATTCCTCTAAATATTATTCCATTAATTTTAGGCATCCGGCCTGAATTTGTGCTTTTTGGAATTACCTTGCTTGGAGTAGCCCTTTTCCACAGGCAAACCCTTTGGGTCTCTTTAATCGGCTTGTTGGCTATTCTGATTTTCAAATTTGTAGCTATTCCTGATTTTAGTCTTTCGGAGCATTTGTTTGGAAATAATTCTTTTACTGATCAGGTTATCAACAAGGATATGCGTGTTGGTGAATGGAGCGTTTTACTCAATTTACTGGGTCTGCTTCTGGGTTTTGCCATTTTGGCAAAGCATTTTGAAGAATCGGGAGTTCCGGAATATTTACCTAACATTCTCCCTGACGACTGGAAAGGCCCTCTGGTATTGCTGATTTCAGTTTTTGTTATTTCCTCTTTCCTTGATAACATTGCCGCCGCCCTGATTGGCGGGGCTATTGCAATAGTTGTATTTAAAGGAAAAGTTCATCTCGGATATATAGCGGCCATTGTGGCTGCCAGTAATGCAGGAGGTTCAGGAAGCGTGATCGGAGATACCACCACTACTTTAATGTGGATTGAAGGTGTTCATCCCTGGAATGTTTTTCATGGATATGTTGCTGCGTTTGTTGCCTTAGCTTTTTTCTCAGTTTTTGCATCGTTCCAACAGGATAAATATCAGCGTATTCAGAAAGATGCAAGCCCCGATGCACGGATCGACTGGATTAAGTTGGGTACTGTTTTGATGATTTTATTGTTGACGATCGCAACCAATGTTTATTTAAACTTTCCGGCTCTCGGAGTATGGATCGCTATCATCATAGGTTCTTTCTTTACCAAAACGCCTTGGATCGAAGCCCGGAATTCAATCGGTGGTTCCATTTTTTTGCTTGCTCTGGTCACTTGTGCATCTTTAATGCCTGTAAATGAATTGCCTGTTGCCTCCTGGCAGACAGCTTTCTCGCTGGGATTTGTATCTTCAGTGTTTGATAATATTCCTTTGACAAAACTGGCGCTTGAACAAGACGGATACGACTGGGGAATGCTTGCTTATGCTGTTGGGTTCGGCGGTTCCATGATTTGGTTTGGATCATCCGCCGGAGTTGCTATAACCAATAAATTTCCTGAAGCCCGTTCCGTTGGAGCCTGGATCAAAGCCGGCTGGCATGTCATTGTGGCCTACATTCTTGGATTTTTCGTTTTGCTCTTCCTCCTGGGCTGGGAACCACAACCAATCCATCACAAATCCGGTACTGAAACCATTCGAACAACACCTGAAAAAGTCATGGTTCAGTAGAAAATGAAAAATTAAATGTTTAATTGGTTAAGATCTGCTGAAAAATTAAAATCCGAATAAAAAACAACGTTTTTTGGTTCATTAAATTGAAGGTATCCATTTTTTGTTGATTTTTGTCGGGCATTGAAACGAGATCAACCATGGAAGAGTATATCAGACTTTTAAAAACGATCATTGCTACGCCTTCGCTGAGCAGGGAAGAACATGAAGCCGCTCTTGTAATTCGTCAGTTTTTGACTGGACTCAATCTTGATTTTCAGCAAAAAATGAATAATACCTGGGCCCGGAATCAATACTGGAAAAACGGGCTTCCGGTTATTTTGCTTAATTCTCATATCGACACGGTTAAACCGTCAAGTGGATATACCCGCGATCCGTTTTTGGCCGAACTTAAAGATGGAATTTTGTATGGACTGGGAAGCAATGATGCAGGTGGTCCGCTGGTTACCTTGCTTGCTGTTTTTGTCCATTTTTATCCGATGGAAAATCTTCCGTTTAATCTGATCTTTGCAGCAACTGCCGAAGAAGAGATTTCAGGAACAAATGGCCTTGCAAGCGTTCTGAACGAATTTGGTCCTCTTGATCTGGCCATTGTGGGTGAACCTACCAAAATGCAAATGGCAGTGGCCGAAAAAGGATTACTAGTGTTGGATTGTAGTTGTCATGGAAAATCAGGCCATGCCGCACGCGAAGAAGGAGAGAATGCCATCTATAAAGCGATGGCGGATATTGAAATAATCAGAAAGTACCAGTTTGAGAAAACCTCGGAAATTCTAGGGCCGGTAAAAATGTCGGTGACTATGATCAATTCCGGAACACAGCACAATGTGGTACCTGATACCTGTACTTTTGTGGTGGATGTGCGAACCAATGAACATTACTCGAACCAGCAGGCTCACGCAATTATATCCGAACTAATTGATTCAGAAGTAAAACCCCGGTCTTTTCGCCTGAATTCTTCGGCAATTCAGCTCGATCATCCAATCGTTCAGAGAGGAATTGCTCTCGGTCTGAATTATTACGGTTCTCCTACCACTTCTGATCAGGCTGTAATTCCTTTCCCATCGGTAAAAATCGGTCCTGGCGACAGCGCCCGCTCCCACACCGCCAATGAGTACATTTTGATTTCTGAACTGGATGAAGGATTCAGAATATACGTCGAATTGCTTACCAATCTTGAGATTGCATAAAAAAGAGACCTGTCCCCCAACAGGTCTCTCACGAAAACTCCGGAAAACTTCCGAAGCAGAGAAATATAGAAATCTAACTAAACTCTATTTCAACTGACGAATCAGGCAATCAGGATTAATCCTCGTTCAAGGCCATTTCATTGTGCTGTGTAATGTCGAGACCAGCAATTTCTTCTTTCTGGCTTGCACGTATACCAACCATTTTGTCAACGATCTTAAAGAGAATGTAGGTCATTCCTCCTGAAAATACAATAGTTGTCACGGTTGCAATAAGTTGGATCCAAACCTGTCTCGGGTTGCCATAGAACAATCCGCTATAAGAAGACTGAATAGCGGGTGTTGCCAGAAATCCGGTTAGAAGGGCGCCGATTATTCCACCAATTCCGTGTACACCAAAGGCATCGAGTGAATCGTCATATCCGAATTTGTGTTTCACTACAGATACCATAAAGAAACAAGCAATGGCAACAATAATTCCGATCACGACAGCGCCAATAACTCCAACAAATCCAGATGCAGGTGTGATTGCAACCAAACCTGCAACAGCGCCAGTACAAATCCCTATTACAGTTGGTTTCTTATTTATTGACCAATCTAAAAGCGCCCAGGTAAAAGCTGCAGTAGCGGTCGCAACGTGCGTTGCAAGGAATGCGCTGATGGCCAATCCATCGGCAGCCAGGCCACTTCCTGCGTTAAAACCAAACCAGCCGAACCACAACAGTGCAGCACCAATAACTACCAAAGGAACATTATGAGGAGCTGTCGGATGATTGTTGTAATTTCTCCGTGAACCGATCATCAAGGTCATAACCAGGGCAGCGATACCGGCATTTATATGAACTACAGTTCCACCGGCAAAATCAAGTGCTCCCATTTTGAATAACCAACCGTCGGCTGACCAAACCCAATGAGCCACCGGATTATACACAAAAATGGCCCAAAGAAGAGAAAAAACAAGGAATCCTTTAAATTTAATGCGTTCAGCATAGGCTCCAATAATCAATGCAGGTGTAATTACTGCAAACATACATTGGAACAGAACAAATGAAAGATGTGGAATGCGGGCAGTTGCCTGTGAAATGTAATAGGGACTCACATCATTGATGCCAATTCCATTGAGGAAGGCCCAGTTGAACCCCCCAATAAATGGCGCCAAAACCCCGGTGGATGATCCGAATGACATACTGTATCCGAAAAATACCCATTCCAGGGTAATTGCAGCGGTAAGTATGAAACACTGCATAAGAATATTCAGCACGTTTTTCTGGCGAACTAAACCTCCATAAAACAATGCCAATCCGGGAATGGTCATCAACATTACCAATGCAGTAGCAACAATCATCCAGGCGGTATTTCCGAAGTCAATGTACGGAGTCGGAGCTGGCGCTGCAGTTGCTCCCTGAGCGAAAAGCAGGGTAGGGGCAAGCCATCCTAAGATAGCCAGGCCAATGTATTTTATTTTGGGTTTCATTTGATTTTCTTTTTAGTTGAAATGGAGGGAATTATTTGTTGTACAGCGATTCGTCGCCGCGATCTTTGGTCCGGATGCGGATGGACTGAGCAATGTCACTGACGAATACCCGTCCGTCGCCGCTTTCGCCGGTATAGGCTGATTCAAGGATTGCGTCGATTGATTTTTCAACATTCTGGTCGCGGACTACAAAAGATATGTACATCCGCGCTACCGAATTTACATCGTAGGCAATTCCGCGGAAAATTAGTCCCTGTCTTGCCGTGCCCTGACCTTTCACTTCCCACCAGGAGAGAAAGTCAATGTCAGCTTCGTGAAGAGCTGCACGTACTTCTTCAAACTTCGTTTTTCGAACGATGGCTTCAATTTTCTTCATAACAATTAAATTTTTGCGTTTTTATTCTTTTTTATTATCAGGAATGGGTAGTTCCTGAACAAACAAAATTTATTAATGATTTATGGATTCAAAAATAATAGAAAATTACATAGTACCTATAAAATTATGGGGTAATATTAAAAAATAGATATAAATATTTAATATTACCTAAATTATATGGTGGTGTTGTTTGAAATATATACAATAAATTGTAGTTATACCCCATATTAATTATTCATATTCGGGGTACTAAAAGGACTAATAAACAAAAAATGCAGCCGATTGGAGCTGCATTTTTTGCTTTGTAGTATTGAAGGAGTGCCAAGGATTTCATATTTCAAAGAGGACAAACCCGGAGGGATTGCATGTTTATAGAAAATTTGGGTTAATGGACAAAAAGAATGGTGAAAACCTCTGTAATCCTTTATTGGTATAGCTTTGCGAGAAATCAAAAATATGAATAAAAAAAGTGCTTTTATTGTGGTTCAAAAATAACGCTCAAATACGGTAAAATTGA
>JANXYV010000147.1 GCA_025355875.1 Prolixibacteraceae bacterium
GGAACGCGCGTTCGGCGATATCATGCTCCGGATAAACGGAACAAAAACAGGCCCCAATGAATATCTTGCCCAGCATGCCAGTGGCAGCACGTTCTATTTTGAAGTAATGGGCGAGTTTATTCAGACAGTTGACGGAATGCCCACGCAGATGGTACTGATAGGCCGCGATGTAACTTATCGCAAAGAGGCCGAATTCGAAATCAAACAAAAAAACGAGGAACTTTCGAGGCTCAATGCCGAAAAAGACCTGTTTTTTTCCATCATTGCCCATGACTTGCGGAGTCCTTTCAATGGATTCCTGGGCTTTACCAAAACACTTGCTGAACAATTATCAAGCCTGACATCCGATGAAATCCATACTATTGCTGTCGGGATGAATAAATCTGCCACCAATCTCTTCGGACTTCTGGAGAACCTTTTACAGTGGGCCCGCATCCAGCAAGGATTAATGCCTTTCATGCCCGTCGAATTGCAACTGGACCGGATTGCCAACCGAAATATCGAAATGGTGAAACAATTTGCAAACAGTAAGGGAATCAGAATTCAAAATAAGATTCAGGACGAAACCATGGTTATTGCAGACAAAAACATGCTTCAAACAATCCTTCGCAATCTACTCTCCAATGCAGTGAAATTTACTCCTAACGGTGGTAAAATCAGTATCTCTGCAAGAAATTCTGATAGCGAAATGCTTGAGGTATCCATCAAAGATTCGGGAATTGGTATAAGTCAGGATATGATAAAAGATTTATTTAGGATCGATATAAAAACAAACCGGAGAGGCACTCTTGGAGAATCCAGTTCAGGTCTGGGACTCATTCTTTGCAGGGAATTCGTTGAAAAACACGGAGGAAAAATATGGGTGGAAAGCAAGGTTGATGATGCTATTTATGATTTTGATTCGGAAAGAACATTCCTTGAGGGAAACACAAGCGGAAGCATCTTTTATTTCACAATTCCTTCTTCCTTGAAAAAAACATAATGTTGACTTATTGGTGGATTGAATATCATGGGAAAGTTCTGAGCAATCAGGACTTTCCTTTTTTTGACGATGTTTAAAAAGCTCTTTTAATATAGGGTGAACTATAAATATTGCTAATTTTGTAAAGACTAACTAAACCGAAATGACCATGAAATTTAAACTGATTATTCTTTTGACAGGATTTTCGTTCAGCCTGTTTGCTACGACCAAACAAAGCTCATCGGTTTACCAGCAAAAGCCTGTTGACTCTGAAGCGGTTTATTTCACTCCTGAAAATTTTCAAATTACTCCGGATGGCAAAACCGATGTTTCTGAGGCTTTGCAAAAGGCAATCAATCAGGTAAAAACCGAAAAAAACTTCGGTATATTGTTTATTCCTGAAGGAAAATACCGGATCAGCAAAACCATTTATGTTCCCGCAGCGATCCGGTTGATTGGATATGGCAAGAACCGCCCCGAAATTATCTTAGGTAAAAACTCTCCCGGATTTCAGGACAAACAAAACTATATGATCTGGTTCACCGGTGGATTGGTTTCAGAAGGCAAAGAGCCAAACGATGCAAATGCCGGAACTTTCTACAGCGCCATTTCAAACATCGACTTCAGGATTGAAAATGGCAATCCGAAAGCCGTTGCATTGCGGACCCATTTTGCCCAGCATGGTTTTGTGAATCATTGTGACATTCAGATTGGACAAGGGTTTGCCGGAATTTACGATGTAGGCAACGAAATGGAAGATGTAAAATTCTATGGTGGCGAATATGGAATAAGCACATCACGAACCTCTCCGGGCTGGCCCATGATGATGGTTGACCTCTGTTTCGAAGGACAGCACAAGGCGGCAATTTTAAGCCGGAATACCGGTCTTACCATCGTGAACATGCAGGTGAAAAATGCCCCGGTTGGAGTTGAATTGCAGGAAGACATTGCCGACCGCCTGTTTCTGGAAAACTGCTTCTTTGAGAATGTTGCGAAAGGCGTGGTGATTGGCGTGGAAGATAATGCCACCAATCAGGTAAACATGGTCAATGTTACCTGTAAAAATGTACCGGTTATTGCTTATTTCACCAAAAGCGGTAAAAGCATCAACGCGAAAGATAAAATGTACAGGGTCAAGGATTTTACCTACGGATTGGTCATGAAAGATATGGCCGATAATTCGCAGTATACGACGGTTTGCAAAGTTGAGCAGGTTTCGCAGGTTCCAGTCGTTCTGAATAAAGATATTCCTTCACTTCCGGCAATAGATTCGTGGGTAAACATCAAAGATCTCGGTGCAAAAGGTGATGGTGAAACCGATGATACCAAGGCTTTTCAGGATGCCATTGCCAAATACAAGAACATTTATGTGCCTGGCGGCTGGTATCGTTTCACCGAAACGGTAAAAATGGCTCCCGGAACAAAGCTCATTGGCTTGCATCCGTTTTCTACGCAATTTATCCTGAAAGAGAGCGAACCTGCTTTCAGTGGATTTGGTGCACCAAAACCATTGCTCGAATCGTCGGAAGGTGGCGATGACGTGGTCAACGGAATTGGAATAAATACCGGCGCATACAACAATCGCGCGGTCGGGTTGAAGTGGATGGCGGGTGAAAAATCGATGATCAACGATGTGAAATTCGTTGGCGGTCACGGAACGATGCAAAAACCAAATACTCCGCGCGATCCGGACGAACGAAAAAAAGGTGAACGCAAAATCAGTTCGCCGGCAACTCCGGAAAATGCGGTCGGAATGGATCTTGCCTGGGACAACCAGTACTGGAGCCTATGGGTAACCAATGGCGGTGGCGGAACGCTGAAAGATATATGGACGGCCAACACGTATGCCGGAATTGGTTTCCATGCCAGCAACACTTCCACTCCAACCCGAATCTATGCCATGTCGCTGGAGCACCACGTTCGTTACGAATGCCGTTTCGACCACGTTTCGAACTGGAAAATCTTTGCCTTCCAATTCGAAGAAGAAAGCCGCGAAGGAAAAGATTGTCAATCGCTGGAAATGAGCAACTGTAAAGACATCTTGTTTGCCAATTTCTGGATGTACCGGGTAATCCGCGTCAATACTCCGCGTCCCTGGGGAGTTAAAATCTCGAATTGTGAGAATCTTGACTTCCGCAACATGCGCAATTGGACGCAAGTCTTGCATGTGCCCGAATGGACGATTTTCGACATGAACAAAAACCTTTCGGTTTATCCCTGGGACTTTGCCCGTGCAACCATTACCGGAAAAGAACAACCCAACAAAACTTCAGGCCATCAAATTGGTGTTGCTGAGAAGTTAGCCTTTGGATTTGAATTTGCCACAGGAGCAGTCGCCGATAGCAAAGGCAATGTCTATTTCTGCGAAAATCGTTTGAAAAAAGTTTACAAATGGTCAGCCGAAACGAACTCTGTTTCTGTATATGCCGATTATCCGTACAAACCATTTTCGCTGGCCGTTGATACCAAAGATAACCTGTTGGTGATTTGCCGGTACGATCCGCAGCCAGGCCTTTTGGTTGACGGAAAACAACAAACCGTACCCAAATTGTCGGACGACAACCCGATGTACAGCGGTTGGGGGAACGGTGGCTGGGCGTCACTGGCGTATGCAATTTCTCCGGACAGAACGGACGATATGCAGCCATTAACACGCATCAAAACAGCGGAAGCTAAAAATGTAAAACGGGTAATCTATCCAACCCATCGTTGGAGAAGCGATTTCGACAAAGTGGTCACCGGCATGCCTGAAACCAGTTTCCTCGCTCCCGATGGCGTAACCATCATTCCCGAAACCTACGACTTGGGGCGTTCGGTCGAATTGATGGCTGTTGCTCCCGGACAATCGCAACCCGTATTTGTAGCACATGAGGACCCCAAAATCACCTACCGATTTGATGTAGCTGCCGATGGCAAACTGACCAACCAGCGAAAGGCATTTTCCCGGGGAGAGTATGGTTCAGCAGTTGATTCAGATGGAACGCTATACCTTGCCGAAGGTCAGATTTTTGTTTTCGACAAAAACGGAAAGGAAATCAACCGGATCAACCTGGATGAACGTCCGATCTCCATGGCAATCGGCGGGAAAGATAAAAACATGCTTTTCGTTACAACCAGTACTTCAATCTATCAAGTGAAAATCAAATAAATACAGGATATGAAAAACAAAATTCTTTCTCAATTACTCAGGCTTGCATTCATTTTTCTGCTGACCAATTTTGTTTGTTCTGCTCAAAAACCAGTCAAAATTCAGTTCGACAGCTCTAAAGAAGTTTCAGGAAAAAAGTTTGCGATCCGCGATATTTCTTCCGGAATCCCAGCCAACTGGGACAAATATAACTTTGTCGTTCTGGAGTATAAATCGACCACATCGCAGCGGTTTCAGCTGGGCTTTACCACCGAAACCGGGTACAACGAACTTCGGATCATGAGCTATTGCCCCAATGGCTGGAACAAACTGGCTATTCCATTGAAGTATTTCAGGGAGTTGCCGGGAGCTGCAAACGATTTGGCTGCTACCTATAATCATGCCAGATACACCGGTTGGATCAACCTGGGCGGAAAACGCGGACCGCTCCGGGGAGTCGATTCCATTGGAGTCCGAATGAATGTTCCGATCAACAATCCGGTGATTGAAATCCGTTCAATTTCACTTTCGGTAGAAGATCCCGGTGATCAGTATCTGGGCGATCAACCGGTTTTCAACGAATTTGGACAGTGGAACCTTGGCGATTTTGAAGGAAAGATCAAATCGATGGAACAACTGCGGAAAGAGTGGGAAACCGAAGAAAAGGAAATTATATTGACCAAAAGCTATACGACCAGGGATAATTCTACGGGTGAGATGATCACCCGGGATGTGGCCGTAAATCCATACAATTATTCCAAATACGGTGGCTATCTCAACTCAAAAGTCAAAGCAAGCGGTTTCTTCCGAACCGAAAAGATGGATGGAAAATGGTGGTTTGTTGATCCTGAAGGATATCTGTTTCTTTCGGTGGGTGTGGATTGCGTGAGTCCCGGAGGTGGAGGAAATGCCATTAATCTGGACAAACGCCAGAATTTATACAAAGAACTACCTCCGGCTGGGTTTGGCTTCAATCCTGAAAAACCAAATTCGGCTTCTTTCGGAACCTGGAACCTTTTCCGGAGATATGGCGATGCTTATCCTGAAAAATCGAAAGACATGATTATCCGCCGGATGGACAAATGGGGACTGAACACCATTGCCAACTGGTCGGGAGCGGATGTGATGAAACTAAACCGGAAAGCATTTATGCTGCAATTGCGTGGCATTGGTATTGACGAAGGTTTGATGGGATTACCCGATGCGTACGACCCGGCCTTTGCGATAAAAGTGGACGCATCGTGCAAAAAATTTCTGGGACCCAATAAGGAAAATCCCTGGCTGATTGGCTATTTCGTTGGCAACGAACCCTCCTGGCTGGAACAGGAGGACAGGCTTTGCAGCATGATTCTCGACGGAAAAGATAAACCCATGAAAAGCGAACTCAAGAAATACCTGGCTTCAGGAGATACTCCTGAACGAAGGAAACAATTCATTTACAATACTTTTCGCATTTTCCTGAAAACGGTGAATGAGGCGGTAAAGCGGTATGATCCGAATCATCTGAATCTTGGAATGCGTTTCGGACATGTTCCGGAAAAAGAAGTTCAGGCAATTTGCAAGGATGTATTTGATGTGTTCAGTTTTAACTGTTACGATTTGTATCCAAAAAAGGAATTTATGGACCAGATTCTGGAAGGAACCGGATTACCCATGATCATTGGCGAATTTCATTTCGGAACAGTCGACCGCGGACTGGCTCAGTCTCTATGGCAGGTCAATTCACAACAAGAAAGAGGAGTTGCATACCGCTATTATACCGAACGCGCCTATTCGCACCCTGGATTGATCGGAACAGCCTGGTTTCAATGGTCTGATCAGGATTTGAGCGGGCGTTCCGACGGCGAAAATTACAATTGCGGATTGGTGGATGTCACCGACCGCCCCTATCCATACATGATCGAAGGATTGTCTGAAACCGCGAAACGCCTGCAGGACATTCATCTGGGAAAAGAAAAGCCAGTTGAACAGGCACCGGTAAAAGCCCGTGGACATGGCGGTATTCCAGATTTGTGGGAGAAATAAGCGAACAGGACATTAAGGCTCAGAATGGGATAAATAAGCAATGAAAAAAACGGAGTGTGACCATCTCATGAGTTAGAAAAACAGCAATACTTGTCATCCTGAATTTATTTCGGGATCCAATATACTATGCGTTGGGATCCTGAAACAAGTTCAGGATGACGGGACAAAATGGATTTTAATAAATATTTGACAAACGAAAAATAAACCAATAATGAAAAAAACAATTCTAAACACCGTGTTATTCAGCGCTCTGATTGCTGCAACATCCCTTTTTGCCCAGAATCCTGAACCCGGAAAAATTGAGGCCTGGGTGACCAATCCTGATCGTTCAGCGTTGTTCGAAAGGCAGTCCGAAAGCGTTTCATTCAGCGCCAAAGAAAGAGGCTGGGGAGGAAAAATTATTGTTGACGATAGCCAGAAATTGCAGTCGATAGATGGCTTTGGCTTTGCCCTGACCGGAGGAAGCGCAGAATTGATGATGAAAATGTCTCCTGCCGAACGAAAAAAACTGATTCAGGAGGTGTTTGCCGCGGATGAAAAAAACATTGGCGTCAGCTATATCCGTTTGAGTATCGGATCTTCTGATTTGAATAGTTTTGTATACTCCTACGACGATCTTCCGGATGGAGAAACGGATATGGAACTAAAGAAATTCGATTTGTACCAGGACTTCAAAGATGTGATCCCGGTGATGAAAGAGATTCTGGCAGTCAATCCGAAGATCAAAATACTGGGTTCGCCATGGTCGGCTCCCAAGTGGATGAAAGTCAGCAATGATGTGCGTGGTGGTGCATTAAAACCTGAATGTTACGATGTATATGCCCATTACCTGGTAAAATACATTCAGGCAATGAAGCATGAGGGAATCACGATTGACGCGGTTACCGTTCAAAATGAACCGCTAAATTCAAGAAATACACCCAGTATGCCATGGCTACCGAACGAACAGAGAGATTTTATTAAAAACAACCTGGGACCAGCTTTACAGGCAGCCGGACTTCAAACCAAAATCATCCTTTTCGATCACAACCTCGACCGGATTGATTTTCCATTGACCACCCTTCGCGATCCGGAAGCTGCCAAATATGTCGATGGAACAGGATTTCATCATTACGGGGGTGATATGAGCGCTATGACTACGCTGCATACAGCACGACCAGATAAAAACCTTTACTTTACCGAACAAATGGTGGTTGAAAAACCGGGAAGTCCGAATATCGAAATTGCTGCCCAGGTAAAGCGCCTGATTATTGGCACCACCCGAAATTGGAGCAGAAATGTGATTCTCTGGAACCTGGCGGCCGATCCGCTGAATGATCCGCACACGAATAACGGCGGTTGTTCAATGTGTCAGGGAGCTGTAACCATTGATGGCGATAAGGTTTCGCGCAACCTGGCTTATTATGTGATTGCCCATGCTTCCAAACTGGTCCGCCCGGGTTCGGTTCGAATTGCTTCAACCACCAAAGGCGATCTGTCCGTTTTGGTGAACGACGATGAGGAACGTGACGGTTCAATCCGTGTGTCAACGATTGAAAACAATGATGTTCTGCCCAATGTGGCTTTTAAAACTCCCGAAGGAAAAACCGTTCTGATTGTAGCCAATGATTCCTATTCGGTCAGTTCATTCCGGATTCAATACAACGGTGAGTTTGCCAGTTTTCAATTGAAACCAGGTGCGGTGGGGACATATGTTTGGTAGATGAAATCCCGAAGGGATCGTAGGATAATCTCACCCCTTCAGGGTTGACATTCGAAGTTCGACATGTTGGCTATAATCTTGACACACCTTCGGCGTTGAACACAATCACGAAGAGATAATATGATTATAGAAATGAGGAAAATGCGATTGGAAACCAATCCCGAAGGGATGACAGGATAAAACAGTAGAAAAAGTCTTATTTAATTTTAAAACTAAAAACGCAAAAGCCAAAACATGTTCAAATCCATAGCGAAACTGATTTTAACGACTCTCATTCTGACTTTTGTATCCGTCACTCAGGCGCAAAATTCAATTACCCGGGATACGATTTTAACTTCAACTTCGTGGTTGTACGAACGGACTGATTTTGAAATCGGCATCACATCGGCATTTACTAATCCATACGATGCCAATGAGATTGCCCTGGATATGGTCATAACATCGCCATCGGCTAAATCGCTGGTTCTTCCTTGCTTTTATGTTTCCGGAACCGGCACAGCCTCTATCTGGAATGCACGTTTTGCACCTCAGGAAACGGGAACTTATTCCTATCATTTCAACCTGAGTAAATTGGGTGTTTCGGTCGCCACTTCGTCTGAAAAACAATTCATTGCAAATTCCAGCGCTGGCAACGGAATTATTCATAAAAACAGCAACTGGACTTTCACCTACGATTCAGGAAAACCATTCCGGGGAATTGGGGAAAATATAGGTTGGGAGGCCCGTTCATACGAGAATCAGAAATACCGGTACGAGTATTTCTTGCCGAAACTGGCCGAAAACGGCGTCAACTTTTTCAGGACGTGGTCATGCAGCTGGAACTTGCCTTTTGAATGGAAAACTGTGAAAGACACGAAATTCTATACCAATTCAAGCAAGTATTTTAATCCAGGTGCAATCGTCCGAATGGACCAGCTGGTCGATCTGGCAGATTCTCTGGATATGCATATGATGCTTGCGCTGTTGCCACATGGTGCATTGATCACCACCTTAGAATGGAACATCAACAATTACAATACGGCCAATGGCGGACCGGCAAAAACACCCACCGAATTTTTCACGCTGGCAGCTTCGAAAGCAAAATTCAAAAATCAACTCCGCTACCTGGTTGCCCGCTGGGGTTATAGTCCGGCTATCGGGGTATGGGAATTCTGCAACGAAATTGACAACGCGGTTTACAATGGTGGAACCACTTTGGTTATTCCGGAGGTGGCCATCACCCAATGGCATACCGAAATGAGTGCCTATCTGAAAAGCATCGATATCTACCGGCACCCGATTTCGACCAGTATTTCGCACCGTGATATCGCCGGACTGAATAGTGTGCCGGATATCGACTTCAACCAATCACACATTTATAACAACACCAATGCAATTCCATCGAAAATTTTGTCGTACGAAGCGACCTGGAAAAAACCGTATGTGATTGGTGAGTTTGGTTACGACTGGGACTGGAACAATGTGAATGAAGCAAACGCGCCTAATTTTATTTACGATCTGAAACGGGGTTTGTGGTACGGTTTGTTTACTTCGACTCCCATCGTCCCGATGACCTGGTGGTGGGAATTTTTTGATCAGCATGAAATGACCAGCTACTATAAGAGTGTAACCAATGTTTCGAAGCAGATGTTAATGGCCGGAAACGGAACTTTTGAACCTGCTACAGCAATTTCCGGAACCTTTGAAAAGTACGCCGTTAAATGCGGACAAAAATATTACCTCTATTTACTTAATGCTGGACCTGCTTCGACGACTGCGACTGTAACGCTAAAAGTGTCAGCCAATACTGAATATACAATAAAATCTTTGGATCCAACATCCAATATAACAACGAATTTAGCCAATAAAACCGCAGTTTCGGGAAGTTTGAATCTGGGTTCAGTGAGCCTGTCCACCAAAAGTGAGATTGTTTACCTGATTGCGCCAGTTTCAGATCAAACCGGGATTCAGTTGCCCTACTCCGGAAGCGCAATCGCTCTGCCGGGCAAGCTTGAAGCTGAAAATTTCGATCTTGGCGGTGAAGGAGTAGCTTTCCTCGATTTTGAGCTTGCAAATATTCCGGGAAAATACAGGCCAACCGAAGCCGTTGATATTGATACCACAGGCGATGGAAGCTATTGTGTGGTTAACATTGTGAAAGAAGAATGGCTCCGGTATTCGGTTAATGTTGAAAAAGAAGGAAGCTATTCGCTTGAAGTCCGCGTGGCGGCAGCAGAAACCGGGAAAACATTCCGGATTCTCATGGATAATCAGGATGTAACCGGAAGTATTGATGTTCCGAATACCGGAGGATTGCAAAACTGGCAAGTATTGACCTTTCCGCTAAAAGTAACGAGTCTTTTAAAAGGACCAAAAATAATTGAAATTCAAATGAATACTTCCGGTTTTAATCTGGATTACCTGAATTTCAAAATCCTCAATCAGGCACCTAAAGTCAGTTTAACGTCTCCTGAAAATACGGGTTCATTCGTTACCGGTTCAATTCTGGAGATTGCAGCAACGGCCACTGATGACGATGGGTCAATCGCCAAAGTTACCTTTTACAACGGTTCGGTGAAGCTGGGAGAAGTTACTACTTCACCTTACCAGATTCAATGGCAGACTGTTACCGGAAACTTAAACCTGACAGCCGTTGCAACGGATGACAAAGGTCTCACTGCAACTTCAGAAATGATCAGCGGGAAAGTGATTCCGGAGCAGGTTTTACCGGGAATCCTACAAGCTGAGGATTACGATATTGGAGCTGAAGGTGTTGCTTATCATGATTTGTCTGCCGGCAATAAATTTGGATTTTACCGGAATGACAATGTGGATCTGGAGCAATGTACCGATATCGGTGGCGGATATTCGCTTGGCGATTTCCAGACTGGCGAATGGACACAATATACCGTGAATGTGAGCGAAACCGGTACTTATTCGCTTGATTTGAGGGTTGCCACACAAATGGCGGGGACAAGCATCGCCGTTTTGATTGATGATCAGAATGTGACCGGAACAATCAGTGTTGCCAATACCGGTGGCTGGCAAACCTGGACAACAATTACAAAGACAGGCATTCAAATCAGCAAAGGTTCGCACAAGATTAAACTGTTGTCAATCGCTCAATATGCCAACATTAATTATCTGACTTTTAGTTTAAGTACGGGTTTGAGCGATTTTCAGCAAAAAGAAATTCGCTGTTATCCAAATCTGGTGAAGTCGAAACTTTGGTTTGAGAATATTTCAAGTCCGATAAGTAAAATATTGGTTACAAATGTTTTAGGAGTAGTTTCGAGCGTAAATCCGGAGAAAGACAATTCGGTTGATCTGTCCAGGTTCAGTCCCGGATTTTACATAGTGAACCTGATATCGGTCAGGAATGAGTTGATGAAAAGTTTTAAAATTGTGAAAGAATAAAAAACAAAAAATGATTCGCAAAAATTTTAGAAATGTAGCTTTTTCGGCCTTGTTTTTTTGGGCTGGAAGTCTTTCTGCACAAACGTTTCTGCATGTTGAAGGACAAAATATGGTGGACGAGAGCGGCCAAAAAATCTTGCTTCAGGGCGTAGGTTTGGGAAACTGGATGCTTCCCGAAGGGTACATGTGGAAGTTTGGTGAAAATGGTGACCGCCCCCGAAAAATCGAGAAAATTGTTTCCGATTATTTGGGTCAGGAAAAGGCCGCCAAATTCTGGAAAACCTATCGTCAGAATTTCATTACAGAAGCTGATATTAAACGCATTGCCGAGTTAGGATATAATTGCGTTCGTCCGGCTTTAAATTCCCGGCTTTTTATTACTGAAGGAGAAAATAATGTGTTTGTTGATGAGGGTTTTGAGTTGCTCGACAATCTGATTGGCTGGTGCAAAAAATACCATTTGTACGTGATTATCGACATGCATGGCGCACCAGGCGGGCAAACCGGCCAGAATATCGATGATAGTCCGAACAATGAGCCCGAATTGTTTATGGTTCCGAAAAACGAGGAATTGCTGGTGAAACTTTGGGTGAAAATTGCCGATCGCTACAAAAATGAACCCAATGTAGCTGCTTATGATCTTCTGAATGAACCTCTTCCTGAAGGAACCGGAGCTGCAGCCAAATACAAAGACCAGCTGGTGCCGTTGTACGAAAAGCTGATAAAGGTCATTCGTGTGGTCGATCAGAAACACATGTTCACCCTCGAAGGATACAACTGGGCCAATAATTGGTCGGTTTTTGACAAGAAGCTGGATGACAACCAGCTTTTCCAGTTTCACTATTATTGCTGGAACAAATTGGATAACCTGAATGACATCAGTGGCTTCCTGAAAAGACGTGAAAAGCTTAATGCACCGGTGTGGGTAGGAGAAACCGGCGAACGAAACAATGCCATTTATTTTGCCACGACCCAGTATTTCGAGAAGAATAATATCGGTTGGTCGTTCTGGCCCTGGAAAAAAATGGACACTAAAAATACTCCATATTCCTATAAAGCGCCAGATGGCTGGCAGCAAGTTTCCGATTATTCCCGATTAAAAGGAGAAGGTGACATTGCAGCTGTTTCACCTCAGGAAACATTTAACGAATTGCTCGAAAACATCAAAATTGAAAACTGCACTTATTTCCCGGATGTGGTTAACTCGATGTTCCGCCGGATTCCCCTGAAACTGGAGGCGGAGAACTACGGACATGAAGGTTATCTAAAATCCTATTTGGTTAAGGACACCACCTTCAAATCAGAAACTTACCGGAAAAATGAACCGGTAAGGATTGAAGTTGCTGGTCAGGATTATCGTAAGGCTACCGACCAGTATATTGTTCTGAATTCGGGAGAATGGACTGCTTATCAGGTAAAATCAATGCAGAAACAAAATTTCAAGCTCACACTTCAGGTAAAAGCCAACCAACCTTCTATTTTTGTAGTTTGGATCAACGGACAATCATCAGAAGTGAAAGTAGACAAGTCAGATTGGTCGGAAATAAAACTAAATTCGCAACCATTCAGGAAAGGTGTAAACGACCTGAAAGTTGAGGTACAGAGCGGAAACATCGATTTGAACTGGATGAATATCCAGGAATTGCCGTAATTGATTTGAAACAAACTAAAACTAAATTTATGAAAAGATTATCTGTCAACCTGTTACTGATATTTTTTGTTTTTATGAGTTGTAAAATGGCCCATCACAACAAAAAGAACGACTCAGAACTGGTAACTCCATCGTTTAATGTGGATAAGGCCAAAATTTATGTGACCGCCCGCGATTCCAATCTGCGCCTCTCCTCCACCGGTGAAGTAAGTTTTACTGAATATGGACAACCATCCGAAACCCAGGTTTGCGTTTTTTTGGATCCTGAAAATACATTCCAGACCATGGTAGGTATTGGCGGTGCAATTACCGACGCATCGGCCGAAACTTTTGCCAAACTTCCCGAGAAATCACAAAAAGAACTGCTCACTGCCTATTACGATTCGGAAGACGGGATCGGATATAATTTTGCCCGCACCAATATTGGCAGTTGCGACTTTTCAAGCGATTCGTACGGCTATGTGGATGACAACGATACCACCCTCAAATCGTTCAGCATCGCACACGACGAAAAATACAAGATGCCGTTGATCACGGAAGCTTTTAAAGCAGCCGACCGGCCTGTTCATTTATTTGCCAGTCCCTGGAGTCCTCCTGCCTGGATGAAAGACAATAAAAGTCTGCTGCACGGCGGAAAACTGTTGGAGGATTGTAAACACGCATGGGCGAAACACTACGTTAAGTTTATCAAAGCTTATGAAAAAAACGGAATCCAGATTTGGGGAATTTCGGTCCAGAATGAGCCTATGGCAGTTCAGAAATGGGAATCATGCGTTTACACTGCCGAAGACGAGCGTGATTTTATCAGAGATTATCTTGGACCACGATTAGTAAAAGATGGAATGCGGGAAATCAAACTCATTGCCTGGGACCACAACCGCGATTTGGTTTTCCAGAGGGCAAGCACAATCCTGAATGATCCGGATGCCGCCAAATATGTGTGGGGAATCGGTTTTCACTGGTACGAAACCTGGACCGGCAGCGACATGCAATTCGGGAACCTGAAAATGGTCCACGAGGCATTTCCGGATGTAAATCTGATTTTTACGGAAGGTTGTGTGGAAAAATTTGGTTTCGATCGTTTAAACGACTGGAAATTAGGTGAAAAGTATGGTTATTCGATGTTGAACGATTTTAATTGTGGAACCGTTGCCTGGACCGATTGGAACATCTTGCTGGATGAAAACGGTGGACCAAACCATGTTGGGAATTTCTGCTTCGCTCCTATCCATGCAGATACCCGCACCGGAAAGCTGATATACACCAATAGCTATTATTACATCGGGCATTTCTCGAAGTTTATGAGTGAAGGCGCAAAACGGATTGCTTGTTCATCGAACCGTGACAAACTGCAAACCACTGCCTTCATCAATCCCAACGGCAAAATATCGGCGATCGTACTGAATACCTCCGACGAGAAATTGCCCTATAAGCTTTGTATTTCCGGGAAGGCGGCTGATATGGTGAGTCTGCCCCACTCCATCATGACCATCATTTTGTAGGTCTTTCATATTTAACATGGTATCTGCAAATTTGCCTAACGTCATGAGTAAGTCATTTAATAGTCATTGGTGGTCATTAAGTCGCCCAAAACAACACAATGACAATGAATGACAACTATTGACTGCAAAAAAAGGCTCAATAGATAAATAAACGGACTATCATTATATTTAATAACGTCAACATATTTTGCTGAAAATACATTACATATCAGTGCAGTCCAACTGCTTGCAGTGATATAAAAAACCAATCCGTAAGCATCTATCTCAATGAAAAATGATTTCTTTTCCCAAATTAATTCAAGAATTCTGATTTTTACCGGATTGTTGTTAATCCTGCAAATAACCGGTCAGGATGCTTCGGCCAGTCCGACCCGGTTTAAAGCGCTGGTCCTTACCGAACGGGGCGGACAACACGAGGGTTTTGTCGTTGCGGCACTCGATTGGCTGAATACCTTTGCTGCAGAAAAAAACTTCGAAATTACGGTGATCAATCATGCCAGCGACATTAATGAAACCATGTTGGCAAAGTACAGTGTATTTATTCAATTAAATTATCCGCCTTATACATGGAGCAAAGAAGCTGAAGCCGCATTTATTAAATACATCGAGGAAGGTCGTGGTGGATGGATTGGGTTCCATCATGCCACCCTCCTGGGCGAGTTCGATGGTTACCCAATGTGGAACTGGTTTTCAGAATTTATGGGTGGCATTCGTTTTCAGAATTACATTGCTGCAACAGCTTCAGGAAAAGTAAATATTGAAGATGCTAAGCACCCGGTTATGAATGGAGTCTCCAAATCGTTTATTCTTTCTGATGACGAGTGGTACACTTTTGATAAAAACCCGCGCCCCAATGTGCATGTACTGGCCAATGTCGATGAATCGACTTACCATCCGGCATCAGACATCAAAATGGGCGATCATCCGGTTGTCTGGGTAAACGAAAAAATGAAAGCCCGAAATGTGTATTTCCTGATGGGTCACCATGCAAACCTGTTTAAATCGGACGATCTTAAAAGAATGTTCGGAAATGCCATTCTCTGGGTTTCCGGAAATGAAGGGAACCCTTTTTAATGAATACGAAACGAATCCAAAATCACAAAGGAGGAATTGCGTTCATCCTGTTTGCACTCCTGATCAGTCTGTCTTCTCAGGCACAGTTTCCACGATTTAAAGTGCTGGCATTTTTTAGTAAACAGGTTGAAGGAGATCATGTTGCCTTTGCCAACGATGCCATAAAATTTTTTAACGATCTTGCCAGTGGCGGGGGTTTTGTATTCGACACCACCAGTACAATGACCGATTTAAACGATTTGAAACTAAAGAATTACCAGTTGGTGATGATGCTGAACGATTTTCCGCACAATGTCGAGCAGCGTGAAGCTTTCCGGAGATACATGGAAAACGGTGGAGGCTGGTATGGTTTTCATGTAGCTGCGTATAATGACCGTGACACTAATTGGCCCTGGGGACTTGACTTTCTGGGCGGAGGTGTTTTTTATCGTAACAACTGGCCGTCGATGCCGGCCAAATTGGTGATCGACGATCCAAAGCATCCGGTTACCAAAGGATTGCCTGCAAACTTTATCGCACCCATCAACGAATGGTATCAATGGAAACCTAGTCCGCGCGAACGGAAAAATATTAAAGTTTTGGTTTCACTTTCGCCTGATAATTATCCATTTGGGCTGAAAGACATTGTGCCTGACGGCGATTTTCCGGTGGTTTGGACGAATACCGATTATCGGATGATTTACCTGAATATGGGACACGGACGCGAAATTTTTTCTGATGCCACCCAAAACAAACTGATTATTGACGCATTTCGCTGGGTGATTGCGACAGACAAAAAAGGAAACGTATTCGAAAAATAGCCACAATCCATGAACGATTCAAAACCAAAATCAAACCGTATTCTCTCGATCGACATCATGCGGGGATTGACACTCTTTCTGATGCTTTTCGTGAATGACCTTTTCGAGCCCGGAGTTCCCGGGTGGCTTATGCACACCAAAAACCATGTTGATGGAATGGGACTTGCCGATTGGGTGTTTCCCGGGTTTCTTCTTATGGTGGGCATGGCAGTGCCTTATGCCATCAGTTCGAGGATGAAAAATGGTGAAACTAAACTGAAAATTTTCATGCACATTATTTTGCGTACGATGAGCCTGCTGATTATTGGCGTATTGATGCTCAATAGTGAACGACTGAATGCTGAATTAAGCGGGATAAACGGGCATCTTTATTCATTTCTGATGTATGTTTCCATTTTCCTGATCTGGAATAAATATCCGGAAAACAATAAACTGGAAAAACTATTTTTAGGTTTGAAAGCACTTGGTATTATTGGGATCATCATTCTGGCTTCTATTTTCAGAGCCGGAGAACCCGGACACATTACCTGGTTTGAAACCAGCTGGTGGGGAATTCTGGGTCTGATTGGCTGGGGATATCTGGTTGCCGCCACTGCCAGCCTCTTTATAGGTCCGAAATTAGGGCCAACACTGGTTTTATGGCTTTCTTTTATAGGCATAAATATCATGTCACAACTCGGAATACTGGGTTTTTTGAAGTTTCTGAATCCGGTATTCGGAGTGATTATCAGCGGGAATGTTCCGATGATTGTTCTGGCGGGGTTGGTAGTAAGTTTGATACTCAAAAACAGCAGTTTTAAACCCGGAAAAACAGCAGGAATCATCGCAGTAATGGGAATCCTTTCGCTGGCATCCGGTTTTTTCCTGCGGAATTGGTTCATCATCTCCAAAATACAGGGAACTCCCAGTTGGGGCATGATCTGTAATGGAATCAGCATGATCGTTTTTGCTTTTCTATTCTGGATTATTGATATTCAGGGAAAAAGTAAATGGGCTGCCGTATTCAAACCGGCTGGTCAGAATTCGCTAACTACCTACCTGGCTCCGGATTTACTTTATTTTGCAATCTGGGGACTGAGTCTCCCGCTGTTTTTTTATAAACAGGAAAACAGTCAATTACTGGCAGTTTGCGGTTCGCTGGTCTGGGCGTTGGCTATGGTGGGCTTTACTGCTTTGCTTTCGAGAATTAATATACGGTTGAAACTTTAAAAACTGATAATCTGCAATTTAACAACTGAAAACATGAAAAGAATATTTATCATCCTTGCTTTGATCTTCGGCATGTCTAGCTTTGGAAAAGCTCAGGATTTGTTGCCAGTTCGCGGTTTTTGCATTGGGGTACCCGATGCCGCTCATCTCGACACTTTTGTGAAATTTATTGATGAAGAACTGGCACCACGACAGGTGAACACTCTGGTTATAATGGTCGGTTACGATTTCCAATTCGAAAGTCATCCGGAGTTAAGCGAAAGAAACGGATTGACAAAGGCTGAAGCAAGAAGAATAGTTGATGTATGTAGGAAGCACAACATTCATTTAATTCCGCAAATTGATTTGCTTGGGCACCAGTCATGGGCCGGTAAAACGGGGAAACTGCTTCAGGTTTATCCTGAGTTCGATGAAACCCCCAACGTAAAGATGCCCGATAAATACAAATGGCCAAACGCTGATGAACTTTATTGCAAAAGCTATTGCCCTTTGCATCCCGGAGTTCATAAGGTCGTTTTCGATTTGATGGACGAAATCTGCGATGCTTTCGAGGCGGATGCATTTCACGCCGGAATGGACGAAGTATTTTACATTGGCCAGGAAAGCTGCCCACGTTGTTCAGGATTTGATAAGGCTGAACTTTTTGCCAATGAAGTCAATGCAATCCGAAATCATCTGGCGGTGAAAAACCGTCAGCTGTGGATTTGGGGTGACCGGTTGATTGATGGTAAAACTACCGGAATGGGTATGTGGGAAGCCAGTATGAACAACACATCCCGGGCGATTGATTTGATTGCCAAAGATATAACGATTTGCGACTGGCATTATGAACGTCCGGATCAAACTCCGGTATTGTTTGCCATGAAAGGATTCTCGGTGGTTACCTGTCCCTGGAAAAAGGCTGATTGTGCCGTTGCTCAGACTCAGGATATGGAACGTTTCCGTAAAAACTCAACGCCTGAATTAAAAGATCGCTACCGGGGAATGATGCAAACTATTTGGAACGGACCGGATTCTTTTCTGGATGAATTCTATGGAAAAAAACCTGCCGGTACCGAAAGTGAATCAGCATGTTTTAAAGCGCTTTTTATGGAGATCAACCGACAACAATAAGCTGACTTTTGGTATTCAAACAATCTCAAGATTAATTCATTTTGATGATATTCGAATAGAATCGCTTGGAAGAATTTTCAATACTCAGGATATAAAACCCATCTGCACATTCGGATATATCAATTTGTTCTGATGTTCCGGAGTTAAATTCCTGGTGAAATCGCTTCATGACAATTCCTTGGGTATTTACCAAACTGACAACAAAATCGCCCATGAAACCTTCGGAGTTAATAGTGAGTTTATCTTTTACCGGATTCGGGAAAACTTCAATCTTTTTTGAACTTACGACATCATTCAAGCCTGTAACAAGTGCAACTTTGAACCAGTTGATGTTAAATGTGGCCTGCTTCACATAAATTCGCAAGGTGTGCGGTCCGGCCATGAGCTTGCCGTTAGCTGTCACCGTTTTCCAGGTTTGCCAGCCGCCGGTATTTGGAATGGAAAGGGTATGAATGGACACAGGCATTGCCGGATTGTCAACCTGACGCAATTCAAGGTTTCCCCCGCCCACCGAAGCAATCCGGTAATCGAACGAGAAGGTGGCATCGGTTGCAACATAAACCAAATAATCAAGGTAATCGCCCGTATTGGTCTGTCCCATGTCATTTCCGGCACCAGTATCTGAACAGGCTTCCGCAGAAAGCCCAAAATTATCCGTATAGTTTTCTGCCTCAATTTTTGCCGGAATGGTTGTCCGGAAAGGCAAGTTATTATCTGCAGGAATATCTGAAGAGACCGGTAATACAGATCCGTCTTCGGTTTTTATGGTCGATCCTGAATACGAAACTTTCACAACATTTCCATAAATGACCATTTGTGGAATTTTCAGGATGATGCCATTGGGTGAGTTCGGATTGAATGAGATTTCAGTACCAGCCAGAACATTTGACCCGATTTTTACCGTAAAATCATTCAGGTTTAAAGGCGCAGTTTTATCGACTGGTTTATTGAGATAAAGCGAGAGTAAATATCCATCCGTTGAAGTCTCAATGTTCGCAATTTTGGCCGCAATTGATTCAATGGGCTGAGGATCTTTTAATTCCATGAAATTCAGATTGTAACCGGCCGCATCGAAGACAAATTTAACTTTTTGAATTCCTGCATAAAGAATCACATTGGGTATAGTGATGCTTTTCCAGGATTGCCAACCACCTGTTCCACTTACTTTTATTGGTCCTGAAATACTCACTCCGTCTTTTTCAAGATGGAAGGTTCCACCTGATCCACCTGCAGCATAGCGGGCAGAAAGCGAATATGCCCCGGTTTGTTTCACATCAATGGTATATTGAGTCCATTCCTTGTTATCGATCCAGCCGATGTCAAAACCCTTGCTTCGGATATCGGTATCGGTACATACTTCGATATCAACCCCATCGTTGCGATAGTTCCAGCCATTGTTGCCGGTTCCGTTGTTGTTCGAACCGTCTTTCATCACCCACAAATCCGAATAGGCAATTCCCGATTTTCCCAAATCATAATCGGTAGCGGTAATTACTCCCGGAATTTCCTGAAGCCGGAATGGTTTGGTCTCATCCGTTTTTTGCTGCCTGAACATGGCATCGATGTAATCGGGATGGAAAGTGCAGTTTTTAATTTTGAGGTTTTCTGCCATTTCCATCAGGGTATTCGTAGTAAAAGTAACATCAGGCTTGGTGCCGCCATTGACCCAGTAGTTTACCAGTTTCCTGTAATTTGCAGTTTCGGTAACAGCCAGCGGTCCAACGACCGAGGCAAATTTTTTCAGTGGCCACCACGACCAGCCCACATGATTGGCTTCCAGCATTTTGATGGTCTCGAACGACCATTCATTGTTGTTCTCGCCAGCCTCGCCCATCCACAATGGGATATTCTGCGAATCTCGCATGGAAAGATAACTCTGGATCGTTCCGGCGTCGGTAGTATTCCAGTATTTGTGAAAGCTGTAAGCCATATTCGAATCCCAGGAAGGAGTCAGACCAGTAAAATCGTTGGCAAACCAGTTGCCTTCAACAAACAGGATATGGTTTTTATCTAACGCCCGGATGGCCTTTGTGATATCGGTATAAAGAATTTTTAGCAAGTTGGTCCCGGTAAACGTCCAGTTTGTTTCATTCAGCAAATCGTAACCTCCAATGGTAGGTTCATTGGCATATCGTTCAGCAAGCTTTCCCCAAAGTGCGATGGTTTTCCGGCGATTCTCAGCACTTTCCCAAAGCGAAGGTTTGGTTGAATCATAGTCGGAAATCGCTGCATCTTTTCCCTGACCTCCGGGACTGGCGTGCAGATCGAGAATTACATACATATTCGCCTTTTTACACCAATCCACGAGGCTGTCGACCAGGGCAAAGCCAGTTGGCAGCCAAGTATCGGTTCCGGGGACAGGCTCCTTTTCAATCGGAAGGGTGAACAGATTATAGTGCATCGGCAACCGGACAGAATTAAAACCCCATGAAGCCAATGAGTCGATATCCGTCCTTGTGCAGTGGTTTTGTAGCCATGCATTATAGAATTCCTGCGTCTTTGCTGCGCCGATCAACCCTTCAATCTTCGCCCTGATTTCATGCTGCGTTCCGGCAAATGAACCTGCATCGAGCATATAAGGTTCTTGCAGCATCCAGCCGCCAAGACCCATTCCCCGAAGGATGATTTCCTTGTTCTGCCCATCAACGATGTACTTTCCCTGACGATGGAGGTACTGCGCTTCGACAATAAAAACCAACAGGATCAGTCCGAATACAAAAATCAGCTTTTTCATTTCAAATTTTTGTTCAAAAATATTTAATATAATGAAGTTATGAAGAATGAATTCAAAAGGTCTCCATTTTCAGTTTTACCGGGCATTTTGATATCAAACTTACATAAAATAAATAATTACACACGCACGGAATAAAAATCAAGCCCGCATCCGTACAATGTATGACGAGCTCGAAGCTCAGTTAACTTTTATTGTTTAACTTAAAAACAATTGTTATGAAAACGGTATGCGGACTTGACGTACACAAAAGTATGATACTCATGTGTATACTCAAAACAAACGGGTCAAAAGTTGTTCAGGAATTTTCCACATTAACGGTGGATGTAGAATCCATGCGTGATTTGATGGAAGAACAGGGGGTAGAAGAAGTAGGAATGGAGAGTACCGGGGTCTATTGGATTCCCATTTGGCGTATTTTGCAGGGTCATTTCGACTTAAAGTTGATCAATCCTTACTTCATCAAACAATTGCCAGGCCGGAAGACAGACGTTAAAGATTCGGAATGGATCGCCACTGTGGTTCAAAAAGAGCTGGTGCGGGGCAGCTATGTCCCGGGCAGGCATATCCAGGAACTACGTCAGTTCGAGCGCAGGTACGTCAGGCTATGTGAGCAATCAACGCGCATCGAGCAGGAGATAGACCGACAACTGCACCGGTGCAACATCCAGATCACCAAT
>JANXYV010000148.1 GCA_025355875.1 Prolixibacteraceae bacterium
ATAATAACGCAGCCCGTAAACGGCATGTTTAAAACTGCTCCGCGAGGCTGATTTGGAAGACAAGGCAAGCCCGGTGAGGTATTCGTTGATTTCCTCATCCAGAACCTGTTCGGGCAACTGTCCGAAATGAAGCGAGATTTGTGCAATACGCCGGATGTAATTGTCTAGGGTGCTATGGCTTTGGCCACGAAGGGTAACTTGTTGATCCAGCAATTTCCAGGCGGCAGCAAAGCCTTCAATGGTTTCTGCAGCCTGTTCCACGATAGTTAGTCCTGATTTCTTTCTCATGCCGAAAAATTTTTAAATTAGTAATTCCGGAAAGTTCAGAAATCATGCTTTATGTTTATATTAGTGCGGCTAAAAAAGCTATCCGCCAATTGGCGGATTTAGTTCAACATCAGCTACCCTGCGGGTTCTGTGGTTTACGGGGTACATCTTTCCGTTCGGGCAGCTTTTCAGCTTGACAGGAAATCATCCACGAATCACATTTGCTTGTAGTTCCCAACGTTGACAAGATAGTAATCCGGACAAACTGATAATTGATAAAAAACTGACTCCATGCTAATTATAACCGCCATTTTGATCGGTCTTGTACTGATTGTTGTTTGTACCTCCATCTTAAAATACAATACTTTTCTGACCATCTTTTTGGTTTCGCTGTTGCTTGGACTGGCTACACTGCCACTTCAGGAGGTCGTTCCTACCATTTTACTTGGTTTTGGCAATACCATGAAATCCATTGGGTTGATCATTATTTTTGGGATCATCCTCGGGTTAATTCTCGACAAAACCAACGCGACCAAAAGCATTGCCGGTGCCATTTTAAAACTGACAGGGAAAAAGAATGCCGGGATGGCCATTCATTCCACCGGTTTTATTACCGGAATTCCTATTTTCTGCGATTCAGGATTTATCGTTCTGCAGGGAATTAATAAATCGCTGATCCGGAGTACCGGAAAACCGATGGTCTTTATGGCATCGGTTCTGGCTGCCGGATTGTATTCGGTTCATTGCCTGATTCCGCCACACCCGGGCGCCACAGCCGCTGCCGGAATCATGTCGGCAAACATCGGACAGCTCATTTTGATCGGCCTTCCGGTGGCTGTAGTTTCGTCGCTTTCTGGCTTTTTATGGGTTCGTTTTATTACGCGAAAAGATTTGTTGGCAACTACTGACATTCAATCCGAACACGAAATTACCAGCGCGCCGGAGTATTTACCATCAGCTTTTCGATCGGT
This sequence comes from Prolixibacteraceae bacterium, assembly GCA_025355875.1. Classification (GTDB taxonomy): domain Bacteria; phylum Bacteroidota; class Bacteroidia; order Bacteroidales; family Prolixibacteraceae; genus Aquipluma. The sequence continues at coordinate 1,239 of JANXYV010000148.1, forward strand.
TTTGCCCATTGTGGTGCCGGTTTTGCTGTTGAGCGGTAGATCGGTCATTCAAATGCTGGCAGGCAAGGATCAAAGTGCATTCCTGAAAGTAATTTCATTTTTGGGAGAACCGGTCATCGCGCTGATTGTCGGGATTCTCCTGGCCATTTCATTGTATAAAAAGGTGGATGCCAAAGCTCTGAATGAGTTGTTCGACCTCTCGATCGAAAAGGCTGGAGCCATACTGGCTATCATTGCAGCAGGCGGCATTTTTGGAACTGTGATCAAGGCTACCGGAATTGGTGAAGTTGCCGGAAATTACCTGGCTGCCACAGGGCTTGGTTTGCTTGTTTCATTTCTGATCGCGGCATTTCTTAAAACAGCGCAAGGTTCGTCAACCGTAGCCATCATGACCACGGCGTCCATTATTTCGCCCATGCTTGCCTCGTTGAACCTGAACAGCGATAAAGGAACCGTACTCGCGACATTGGCCATGGGCGCAGGTTCCATGATGATTTCCCATTCGAACGATGCTTATTTTTGGGTGGTTACCAAATTTTCGGATCTCGAAATCAAATCAACGCTCCGGGTTTGGACAACCACAACGGCAGTAATGGGACTATCCGCTTTCGCAGCAATCTGGATTGTTTCGATGTTTTTTAGATAAAACCATCAAGCCCAAAATCGATGAAATCAGGACGGTCTGCAGAATTACTCCGGAAGATTTAATGCTTCAATTAATTTTTCAAAAAATTGATAATCTTCTTTATTTTTCCGGTGACTTCCATGGCATGCGCTTCCAAGGCAGGATTCTCAATGGCCATCATCGAAGCGATCGGATGAACCGCTGCAACAAGGATCGATCCGTCTTCCTTTTCGGTCACCACAAAATTACAGGGCAACATCACCCCAACCATTTCCTCGATTTGCAGGGCTTTGTAACCGAAAGCCGGATTGCAGGCGCCCAGGATTTTGTATTTTTTAAAATCCACTCCAAGTTTTTCCTTGAATTTGGCCTGCATATCGATTTCGGTCAATACGCCAAAGCCTTCCGTTTTCAGGGCATCAGTAACTTTAACCACTGCTTCATCGAAACTGGTGTGCAGAATGGCATCAAAATGATATTCCATGATGATCTGATTTAAATGTTTTGCTTCTGAAACAATGTTTCATGCAAAAGGTTGACCAAGCAGATGTACCGGATCTATTTCTTTTTCAGGATTGTACTGATACCCAGCGGCAGGTACAACGGACAAAAACTGACCACACTGGTCAAAGCAAAAACTGCAGCCAGAACTAATAAAACAACTCCCAAAGTCCCAGTAATTGTTTTTGTGGCAAATAAAACGACCAATACGACTGCAACCAGTATTCGGATTACCCGGTCGATAACTCCCATGTTTTTTTTCATTTCCTTCGTTTTTAAAGATGATTAAAATAGTATTAAAACATTCATTAACTGTTGTTTGATGCTACATTGTGCTTGATAAGTGTCGTTACTTTGTAGGATCGGGCACCAAAAGCGTGTGTTTCATTTTTGTCATTGCGATGCTTCGTAAAATATAAACGGTTGCAATTTGAAGTCCGATTACGATAAATATCGTTTGCACGGATTAGATTTTTAATGATCATTTCACCAATAAAACTTCGTGAATTGCTTTCTCCAGGGTTTCTTTTGGAAGAGCTCCCATGGTGGCCTGAGGTTGACCTTTCACCGGAATGAACAGCAGAGTCGGTAAGCTTTGAATCCCCATATTTTGAGACAGCAATTGCTCCGCATCGGTATCAACTTTGTAAACCACAATCTTGCCCGAATATTCTTTAGCGATTTCTTCAACCAATGGCGACAACTGTCTGCATGGACCGCACCAGCTTGCATAAAAATCAATAATGACGGGAAGTTTTCCTTCAAATTTCCACTCTTTATTGATATCGTAATTAAAAATCTTTTGTTTAAAAACGTCATTGGTCAGCACAATTACATCACCTGAAGAACTTATTTTAATGCTGGTTGTTTTTGCCGGATTACCCGCATGGCAATTGCTCAGCAAGAACAACAGACCGAGCGATATTGAAATGATAGATTTTTTCATGATTCCAGTTTTTATTGTTTTCAGATTTTTAGCATCTTCCTCTGGCACATGGACTGTTCACCAAAAAGTATCCCATCGCCGCTCCCCAAATCGTACTCATATACGGACTACCGGTAATGGCGCATGTTCCGGAGGCACAACCTACAAAATGATAATATGAAAATCCGGCGATGCTTCCGATCACAGGACCTATAAATGATCGCCAGAATGACCAGGTTTTCAATTTCTCTTTGATTGTTTGAGGCCTTGTATTCACTTCACAATTATTTTCCATGGCTAATTTTGTTGCTAATTTGTCTGCAAGTTTAATAAAAGAAAATGATAAATCGCATTAATGACACCTAAATCTTTTTAATGACACTAATAATTTTTTACATTTGCAAAAAAAATAAATGCTGAATGAGTGAGATATTCAATAGCAGCCTGAGTCCTGAGCAATTGGAGGACATGTTCCAAAGCGATGAGAAATGCCTGGAGTTTTTGGCCGGGATCAAATGGATCAATGGATTTGTTTGTAAAAAATGCGGAAATACCAACTCCTGCCCGGGAAAGGAACCATTTTCGCGCCGTTGCACCAAATGCAAAGCAAAAGAAACTGCAACCAACGGAACGGTTTTTCATGGAGTGAAATTTTCGATCAGCAAAGCATTTTACATTGCTTACCAGGTATGTAAAGGGAAAGAAGATGTTTCGTCGTACGAATTTGGACGCCGTTTATCGTTACGCCAGATGACTTGTTGGAATTTCAAGACAAAGATTCAGCATGCCTTGAAAGAAATGGATTCGCTCTCCGATAAAGAGCGGAGCTCAATGGAAAGAATATTAACAAGTTGATGGCGACTTTTCAGGTAAATCACTGGGAGTGTGATTTGTCATAAAAAAAGTTGGGTACAAAATTCCTCCGGAAGTAGTAACTTCAATTACGACTGAACCATCAATGTTAAAAATAGAAGAGGCCGTCTCACATCAAAACTGAGACGGCCTCTGCCTTTCATTCAAATATCAATCTCAACCCACCAGAAACTTTTCTTTGCTTGTCTGGCAAAAAGCACATTTTTCGTCCAGCTTAGCCTTATCGTAAGTGTTTCCGCAAACTGGACAAACCGCATATTCTGAAGGCAATGTGCTTTCAGCTTTGGCTGTCAGGGCCTGAAGTGCGTTGGTGTAAAATTGCTGATGTTTCTTTTCGCTATCGAAAGCCCAGGTAAATGATTTGACAGCTTTTTCAACTTTTTCAGCTTTTGCATCGGCCAGGAATTGCGGGTACATGGTTGTCGATTCATAAGTTTCACCTTCAATAGCAGCCTGAAGATTTTCAGCCGTTGATTTCACTTCAAATTCAGGTTTGAAGTCTTCCACTTTTTCGCCGAGCACATCCAATACTTTTTTATGGTTGGCAGCATGGATGGATTCAGCTTTCGAAGCAGCCAAAAATAGCTTGGCAATGTTGGCACTTCCTTCTTCGGTGGCTTTTTTAGCGAATGCAGCATATTTGGCACTGGCTGTGGTTTCTCCTTTGAAACCTGCTTTCAGGTTTTCGATCGTTTTAGTTGGTTTGATTTGCTGACAACCTGTAAATGCAATCAGACCAATAAATGCGAATAAAAAAATGTTCTTCATGGTTTTGATTTTTTAAAAATTAAACTTAAAGTGGCATCATATAATTATAAACAAGCGTACCTCCATAATAACCGGTAATACTTACTGAAAAAGCAGCCAGCCCATATAATGCAAATGCAATCCATTTTAAATTGGTGTTTTCTTTATTTTGGACTTTAAGAAGAATCCTAAGGGCAGATAGAATGACTAAGTTGCTTACTGTAATCCATGCGAACAGTTCGTGCGTATATTTTACTGCACCGGCTGCACCCGACATTTCTGCTGTAAATAAAGCGCCAGTAAATAAGGCAGTTATAGCAGCCAAAGTACCCAGGATTAGGAGGTAGAAACCAGTCTTTGACAAACAAGCTTCTTTCTTATAAAAAACTGAAGCCAAATCAAAAAGAAAACCTACAGCAATAAGTGCAATTGGGAAATGCACCAGCATTGGGTGAAGATGATTGGTTGGGATCATAGGATTTGTATTAAAAGGTGAAGTTCTAAAGTTATGAATACTTAACCGAAAGTCAATCAGATAGAGGAAAAATAAACTTAGATTTCAGACATGTTAAATAACAATCGGTGAATGGAGACTTCTATTTTTACCCGGAAATAGAACTCTTGAAAATGATTCTGTCATAAACCTGATGTAAACTTCTTCCAGATTCTGCTATATAATCAGCGATATTATGACGCCGCCCGCAATCACCCAAATCACATCCACTTTCTTTACCAGCAATGCAAAGGCAACGAGAGTGAAAAGAATGTTGAGCCAGTTCCAGTGAATGTCGAGCGTAAAATGGTATGTTATAACAGCCAGCAAACCCACGAACGAACATAAAATTCCGTTGATAATCTTATTGAACTGAGGATACGATTTCAATTTATTGAAGAATGGAAAAATCCCCATCAGGATCATGAATGATGGGGTAAATACGCAAACAGTTGCGATGATGCTTCCAACGAAACCAAAGTGCATGTACCCGAAAAATGTGGCTGCAATGATGATTGAGCCAGGGGTAACCTGACCCAGAATTACCCCGTCCATGAAAGTTTTCTTGTCGAACCAACCGAACAGATCTACCAGTTCGTGGTACATGATGGGCATGGCCGCCAATCCGCCACCAAATGAGAAAAGATCGATCCTCAGCATGATGGTTGCCAGGGTAAAATATTCTCTGTTCAGGAAAAAGAGGCCGACAGCACAAATTGCCACCAAAAGCAGCAGGATCAGGAAAAACCGGATGGTTCTGGCTTTGATCAGTCTTCCGGAGGCGGGAAACTCCTTTTTTGTCAACAGCATTCCTAAGGTAGCAGCAATCAGAAGTACTAGAAATGGGTGAAGCTTGGTTAGGAATAATCCGGCCGCCAGTATGGCGATAATCCAATCGTTCGCATTTTTAAAGTTTCGTTTTCCGAAAATGTAGGCTGCATTGGCGACAATGGCCACGATAATGACCCGCAATCCACTCAAAACCGTTTCGACTCCTGAAATATTTTTCGATTCCTTGTAGAGCACCGAAAGGATGAGCATAATCAGAAAAGCCGGAAGTCCAAAACCAATGAAGCAAACGACCGATCCACGGATCCCTTTCACTTTCAGGCCAATAAATGCGGCCAGCTGCATCACAATGGCGCCGGGAATTACCTGGCAAAGCGCCAGACCAGAATCAAACGTCGATCCATCTAACCATCTTCTTTTCTCAACGATGTGTTTACGGATATGAGCCGTCATAGCAAGACCGCCAAACCCAGTCAATCCGATCCAGAAGAAAGACAGGAACAGGTCAAAATAGCCAGGATTTTCTTTGTGTTGCATATGATAAAGTTATGACAATAAAAATATGCAAATAAACTCCCGCTTTGATTCTTACGAAGATTAAAATTTGGAACTCAATGAACAGGAGCCTAATTCGATAAGGGAATCATTGACAATCAAAGGATTAATTTTATCTAACCAGATACACTTCCATACCTCCGCAGGATGGACAGATTTCAGTTTTATCAGATCCCATGCAGGTTTCAACAGTTTCCCAATCCACTTCATCGATAGTGCCCTGCCAATTGCATTGTTTGCATTTCAAAACTGTGGGTTCCATAGCTAAATTTATTTTTGTGCAACCATCAGAAACACCGGATATTTTATTCCTGATTCGCGTTTTACCTCGAAAACAGATTGATATTCAATATTTTTGAATCCTGAAAGTTTAAGGATTCTGGCTAAATCTTTGGGATCAAATCCTAAATGAACCTGAACTTCAGGACCATGAAATGAACCATCTTCAGGATATAAGTCGGCAATCGCCAGAAATCCTTCTGGATTCAGCAAAGAATGAAATGTGCCAATTATGCTCTCATAATCAACTACATGGTGCAATACCATCTGATTGTATATGATATCAAATTGACCATCAAAATCCTTATGCTCAAGATCGAAGCAAATGGGTAAAATATGATTGGTTTTGTAAAACTCAGTTTTGTCGATGCAGACCTTGATCATTTCAGAGGAATTATCCATCAAAGTGATTTCTGAAAAACGGTCTTTAAGCAAAAAACTCAGAATGCCTGTTCCTGCGCCGTATTCAAGGGCTTTCATGGATGGATTCAGAGGTATCATCTTTTCGAGTTTGGCAGCGATGGCAACCGAACGGTCCATGTGCATTTTATCTTTGTCCCATTCACGGGCGCGGGCATCAAATTCGCTCATTGGTTTAGATTTAAAATTTAAATACTTGTGATTAGCATATCCAGAGAGGTAGATTCCAGCTTGTTATAGGTATATTGCCTGATGTCCCGGAATGGCTCGCGTATCGAACAAGTTGTTTCGTCTTTGCAATGTTCGCAAGGTTCGTAATATTTTTCTGAAGTACAGGGCAATAACGCGATTGTTCCCTCAAAAAGCCTGACTATTTCCAGTAAATTAATATCTTTCGGATTTTTTATCAGGAAATATCCACCCTTCTTCCCCAGTTTTGAATTCAGATATCCATTCTTTTTAAGTTCAAGAAGAATAGATTCAAGAAACCGTTTCGGAATCAGTTCGCTTTCGGCAATTTCGTTGATCATCAGGGTCTCTTTGCCAAATTCTTTTGCAAGCCTGACCATGGCAAGTATTGAATATCTGGTTTTTTGTGTCAACATTTCTATCCAATTTTACTGATGTACTTCAGTTTGTTCATATCTTTTATTTCAATGGTTTTACCCTCCATGGATATCATCTTCTCGGCTTGCCATTTCGACAGGGTCATGATTACATTTTCGGTTGAGCAACCTGCAAATTCGGCGATTTCTTTTCGTGTCAACGAGAGTTGGAAAGAGGTTTCATGGTAAACTTCATCAGCAAGGTATAGCATAATATCAGCAATACGTCCTTCTTTCTGTTTATGCGCCAGGCTGATAAAGTTCATGACTGATTTCTTGAACATTTCGGAAGCTATCTGAAACATCATCATGGCAAATCTGGAATTATCCACCAAAACTTCCTCCAGCACTTTGGCATCAATCAGGATCACTTCGCAATCTTCAACGGCAATGAACGAAAATAAGTTGTTGTCTTTGTAAAACAAATTTGCCCCACCTAAAATTTTCGGAGCTGAGACAATCGTCAGAATCAGGTTTTTGCTCAATTCATTTTCGTAATTAAACTTGACAATGCCTTTTTCAAGGTAAACCACATGAGTTGGTAATCCACCTTGTTTCAGGATTGTTTCCCCTTTTCTGAAATTAAGTTTTACAGAAGTTTTCTCTAATTTATCAAAGTCTTTATCAGAAATAAACTGTGCTGAAATCCTTCTGAACCAGGTGAATTCCGATTTTGGTTCATTTGAAACCATAGCAGGTATTTTTTAGAATGTAAATATCTAACTTTACTTATTCAATACATATTGACGAAATGCAAAAATACACTAAATCAGTCGACAATACGATCGTATTAAAACGTATTTTCAGTAAATAATGATTGGTATAAATGCGTAATCGATTAATTTTTCACATGAGATATTTTAGCTTTCATGCTATTAAATTTCACCTAAAGTCCTGAATAATTCAATTGTAGGTTTATATAATATCAGTAACTTAGTATGTAATTTTGACTGTCGTAATCTTCCTCATGAATTGAGGATTAAAATTTGAATAATTATACAGTAAATCAATAGATGATAGCGAAAATGAAAAAATTACTTATTACTTTGATGATTTTAGCAGGTTTGGTTATTAATACCAGATCGCAAACAACTGACGATGTTTTGAATTTCATGATCAAAAAGAACCTGGTTTCGCAAAAAGAAGCCGATTCGATTCGCGCTGAAGCTGCCATTGCCGAACAGGCAAAACAGGCTAAGGTAAAATCGTTTCCGGTCAGTGCAGGCAAAAAAATCCAGCTCAGTGCGTACACACAAATCCGCTATCAGCAGTTGGAAGAAGCTGGCAAAGTGGATGGTTTTGACATCCGGCGGGCAAGAGTTGATCTGAAAGGAAATCTCACGCCAATTCTTTTGTACCGCTTACAGTTCGATTTAGCTACAACGGCAAAACTCATCGATGCATATGCCGAGATTGATCTGAACCGTTATTTTAATTTCACGATCGGGCAGGCAAAAATTCCCTTCTCGCTCGAAAATGTGACCAGCGACAGCAAACTGGATTTCATTGATCGCTCACAAGGGGTTGAGGCATTGGTTGCCCGGAGCAAAGATGTAATAGGAAATCAGAATGGCCGTGATGTTGGGATTCAGGTTGGTGGTGCGCTGTTAAAGTTGAAAGACCGGCCGGTTTTGGATTACACTCTGGCGGTTCTGGATGGGGCTGGAATCAATGTGGTTGATAACAATGAAAGAAAAGATGTGTCGTCACGGCTGATCCTCCATCCGGTTTCAGGACTCGACATTGCTGGTTCTTATTATAATGGATCGCGCTTTATTCCGGGGAGTGCCGCAGTTAAAACCAATGGTGTGATAACAACTCCTGCGGTGGATCCCAAATCGGTTGAGCGCAACCGTTATGGATTTGACCTGAATTATGAGTGGAAAAACCTTGCTCTGCGCGGAGAGTATATTAACGGAACCGACGACCAGATCAAACGCGAAGGATATTACTTCACGGTTGGTTATTACTTCCTCCAGAAGAAATTTCAGGTATTGGGCCGATACGATTTCTACGATGCCAACAAGGCTGTTGCTGGTGATGCCTCCACCTGGTATGTCGTGGCTGCCAATTACAATTTTTCTCCAAACATTCGGCTACAGGCGAATTACACCTTTAAACAGGAAGAAGGCACAAGCATCAGCAACAATTATGCAGCCGTTCAATTCCAGATTGGATTTTAATAAAACATGATAAATAGTGCAGAAAAATGAAAAAGATAACATCAAGTTTCGTCGCAATATTGCTGATTAGTTCACTTACTTCAGGAAGATTGAACGCTCAGCCAAAAGATGATTTAAAAGGAAATATCAGTATTTCAGGGGCTTTCGCGTTGTATCCGCTCACCGTAAAATGGGCCGAAGAATTCAAAAAAATCCATCCGGGCGTAAAAATCGACATTTCGGCTGGTGGCGCCGGGAAAGGAATGACTGATGTTCTGGCAAAAATGGTTGATATCGGATTGGTTTCGCGCGAGATCAATCCCGAAGAAATTAAAAAAGGCGCTTATGTTATTGCCGTTTCAAAGGATGCTGTGGTGCCTACTTTCAGTGCGGCCAACCCGAATATCAAAGAGATTCTGGCGAACGGACTCGACCGTGATGCTGCCGTGGATATATTCATTACCGGAAAAACCAAAACATGGGGACAGGCCATCGGAACAAAAAGTGCAGTTCCAATTCGTATTTACACCCGATCGGATGCCTGTGGCGCCGGCGAAACCTGGGCCAAATATCTGGGAAAGAAACAAGAAGACCTTCTGGGTGTGGGCGTTTTTGGAGATCCTGGCCTGGCAATGGCAGTCACTAAAGATCCTTCAGGAATTGCCTACAACAACATCGGTTATGCCTACGATGCCAAAACCAAACTACCGAATCCCGGGGTCAGGGTTGTCCCTCTGGATATTAACAACAACGGAAAGATCGATCCGGATGAAGATTTTTATGGAACTCTTGACCAGCTCGTTAAGGCGATTGCCATGGGGAAATATCCTTCACCTCCGGCCCGCGATCTCTATTTTGTGACTTCAGGAAAACCTATAAAAAGGGAAATCGTAGAATTTATCAGGTGGTCGCTTACCGAAGGCCAGAAATATGTTTTCGACAGCGGCTACATCAATCTGCCAAAAGAAAAGCTGGATGCCGGTTTGGAAAAGTTGAAATAAGAATGTTCATTTTATGGATAGAATAAAATACAACAAATACCGTCAGTTCAAAGAGTTTGCCATCAGGAACATGATGCTGGTACTGACCATTATTTCCCTGACATTTGCTGTCATCATCGGAATCAGTTTATATTACAAGTCGGTTCCGATCCTCGATCAGCAATCGCTGTGGAGTCTTTTGTCAGGAAGAAGCTGGAAACCGCTGAAAGGCGAATTCGGATTTTTCCCTTTCATCATGGGAACTTTATGGGTTACCCTGATCGCAATCATCATCTCCCTGCCGCTCTGTCTGTTGTCGGGCATTTATCTTTCGGAATTTGCCCATCCATACATCAAAAAAATGGTCTACCCCATGATTGACGTCCTCGCCGGAATACCGCCGGTGGTTTATGGTGTCTGGGGAATTTTGGCCGTGGTACCTTTCATTTCTGATAAGCTGGCCCCGCACTTTGTTGAATATTCAACTGGCTACAGTGTACTGGCGGGTGGAATTGTACTGGCCATCATGATTATTCCGCTGATGATTTCAGTTTTTATCGAAATCTTCGGCGCTTTACCCGGAGGATTGCGCGAGGCTTCACTATCGCTGGGTGCCACCCAATGGCAAACTGTTAAGAAAGTGGTGGTTCGCAAATCGTTTTCTGGACTTGCAGCTGCAGTGGTTTTAGCTATTTCGCGAGCGTTTGGCGAAACCATTGCTGTTTTGATGGTCTGCGGAAATGTTGCTGAAGTGCCCAAATCAGTATTTGATCCGGCATACCCTTTGCCAGCGCTGATCGCCAACAACTATGGAGAGATGATGTCGGTCCCTATGTACGATGCCGCACTCATGCTTTCAGCCCTTCTGCTTTTTGTTATTATTCTGGCATTCAATGCCATTTCGCGATTGGTTTTAATCCGGATTGAAAGAAACTTTGCACTATGAAACACATTCGAATAAAAAGGTGGGAAGAAAGGATATTTAAAACCTTGATGATAGCGGCCACGCTCGCCATTGTGGTATCTCTTTTCCTGATTTTTGTAGCCGTGGTCCGAAGAGGTTTACCGGCCATGAGCTGGGACATGGTTTCGAAAATACCTGGCGGCGGATTTTATATTGGCAAGGAAGGCGGGCTGCTCAATGCGATCGTCGGTTCCCTGTACATTGTGATCGGATCAATTACGTTGGGACTTTGTTTCAGTCTGCCCATTGTTTTGTACATCAACCTCTATTTGCCCGAAAAATCAAGATTGGCACAGTTTACGCGCTTGTCGTTTGATGTACTTTTCGGGATTCCATCCATCGTTTACGGCGCATTTGGCTTTACCATCATGGTTTATCTGGGTTTGCGATCTTCGTTACTGGCCGGAATTTTGACCGTGACCATGCTGATCATTCCCATCCTGATCCGTTCGATTGATGAGGTGGTACGCCGGGTGCCCAAAGAAATGAAAGATGCCGCGCTTTCGCTGGGCGCCACCCGTTCCGAAATTATCAAAGTCATCCTGAGGCAGGTAGCTCCTGGAATCATCACGGCGGTTCTGCTGGCGGTTGGGCGGGGAATTGGCGATGCGGCTTCGGTTCTTTTTACCGCCGGATACACCGATGGCATTCCAACTTCGCTTTCGCAACCATTGGCAACCTTGCCATTGGCTATCTTTTTCCAGTTAAGCAGTCCGATCGCCGAAGTTCAGGACCGGGCCTACGCGGCAGCGCTGATCCTTACTTTCATTGTTTTGATCCTAAGCCTTGCGGGCCGGTATTACAGCAGAAAATATTCGAAAAACAAGATATGACCAGTTCACTTCAGTCCGAAAAAATGCAGGCAAACGAAGATTCAGTAATCCTGAATGAGTTGGATGCAGGTAGCATTTTCAGTAAGCACAAGCCGCACATCAGTGTCAGGAACCTGAATGTTTACCTGACCAAAAACCATATTCTGAAAAATGTGAATCTGGATATTCCGGATAAAGCGATCACCTGCATCATCGGTCCTTCAGGTTGCGGTAAAACAACCTTGCTGAAAACCTTTAACCGACTGCTTCAAAATTCGATGGATGTCAGGATTGACGGCGATGTGCTGGTGGATGGCGAAAATATTCATGGAAAGGGAGTTGAGGTAGAAAATATCCGGAAGAAAATGGGTTTGCTGTCGCAACGGCCCTGTCCGCTGCCGATGTCGATCTTCGATAATGTGGCCTATGGACCGCGAATTCACGGAATCCGGAGGAAGAAAACCTTGAAGATTATGGTCGAGAAATACCTGGGCGAAGCCGGTTTATGGGATGAAGTGAAAGACCGGCTGAAATCACCGGCCACAAGCCTGTCCATCGGGCAACAGCAACGGCTTTGCCTGGCAAGGGGTTTGGCCGTAAAACCGGAAATCATCCTGGGCGATGAAGCAACTTCCGCTTTGGACCCGATTTCGAGCAAAAAAATTGAAGAATTGTTCCTGAAACTGAAAGATCAGTATTCGATCGTTTTGGTGACTCATACTCTCCGGCAAGCCAAGCGAATTGCTGATTATGTGGTGTTTATGTATTTGGGCGAGGTGATTGAAGCCGGACATGCATCCGAATTCTTTAACCATCCGAAAGAAAAACTGACCAAAGAATATCTGGACGGGTATTTCAGTTAAACAGAGTCCTGATTTTTTTTGTAAATATCCTGAACCACCAGTCCTGCCAGCATAAATCCGTAAATAGCCGTGATGTGCGCCACCGTTCCGTTGATCACGGCTTTTTGAGAGCACCATTCGTGATCTGCCAGATCCGGATCACCCGCCGCGTTTTTTGATTTTGGACACAAACAGGCATCCGTGCCACACGATGCGCCGGAACCTTTATTTTCGAGCAGTTCCTCGCTGTAAATACACTGAAACTCCTTGGCGGGCAAATCTCCTTTTCGCATCTTTTTCCGGATAATATACCCAAACGGACATCCTTTCACCTTCCAGAATTCGGCAACCCGTATTTTGGTTGGGTCCAGTTTCAGTGAGGCTCCCATCGACGAAAAGAAAACCGCTTTGGTGCGTGTCGCTTTGCGGATCAGGTCGATCTTGTTGCTCAGACTATCGATTGCATCAATGATATAGTCATACGAATCCAGTTCAAAAGAGTCGGAACTCCCCGGTTCGTATATTTTCTGAAGGGTTTTTATTTCAGCCGAAGGATTGATTTCGAGCAGGCGGTTCTTCAAAGCTTCAGTTTTGACTTCGCCAACGGTGAGGGTCGTAGCGTGCAACTGGCGGTTGATGTTGGTGATGCAAACACGGTCAGAATCAACCAGGGTCAATTGCCGGATTCCAGTCCGGACAAGGCTCTCGGCGCACCAGCTTCCCACGCCGCCAATTCCGAAGATAATCACCTTTTTTCGGGCAACTTCATTCATCTTTTCCTCTCCAAACAACAATTCCGTGCGTTGAAATATCCCTTTCTCAGATGCCATTGTGTATAATTAATCAGTGATTCAGATCACTAAATCAGGGCGCAAATTTATAAAAAAAGTCAAGCAGCCGAATTATCCGGTTCTGCTCGGTTGCATAAAATAGAAAAGGCTGTCCTCTGACAGCCTTTTCACCCGTTACGACGGGAAACTAACCTAAACCAACTAAACCTAATAAACCATGAGCTGTCAAAGTAACCAGCTTTGAAGCTACATAAGAAACATCGGAGCAGAATTTTGGTTCTGTCAAATGCACTTTATTTTAAAAATTATTTTTCGTAGAGAACTTTCAGCGAACTGAACACGGCAAAGATATGAAAAAATTCATAAAATGATAAAAAGCAAAAAGTGATTTGGTAAATGTTTTGAACAGTTCATTCTTGATAAAAATTTGAATATTTTGACAATAAATAGCTGGGATACTTGTATTTTGCGGTAATTTATAATTAAAGGTATGTTCAGGATCTATTTCTGTCTATTCTTTTTCATAGGTTTATCATCCTTCGCTCAACATTCGCCAAAGCGTGAATTCCGAGCCGTATGGGTGGCAACGGTCAATAACATCGACTGGCCATCGAAGCCTGGACTTTCGACAGATGAGCAAAAGAAAGAAGCAATTGCTATTTTGGATCTTCAGGCAAAAAACCGGATGAATGCCATTATTTTTCAGGTACGACCTGCAGCGGATGCCTTTTATCCCTCCGAAATTGAGCCATGGTCGCGGTATTTGAGCGGAACGCCTGGAAAATCTCCGTTTCCTTTTTACGACCCGCTCCAGTTCTGGATTGAAGAAACTCATCAGCGGAATATGGAGTTTCATGCCTGGCTGAACCCGTTCCGGGTGTCGCAGAATGCTGCTGAACCATTGGCTGCAAGCCACATTGCTTTCCAGCATCCCGACTGGATCGTCAGTTATGGAGGAAAACTGTACTTCGATCCGGGATTGGCCGAAACCCGCGATTTTGTTGTTAAAGTGGTGACTGACATTGTTTCGCGTTACGACGTGGATGCCATTCATTTCGACGATTATTTTTATCCGTACCCACTGAAGGAAGATTTTCCGGACAATAATACTTTTGCCCGGAATAACCGCGGCTTTCAGACTGATCAAAAAGCCGACTGGCGCCGGAATAATGTAGATGTGATTATCTGGAAGCTTTCAGAAGCGATAAAAAAAACCAAGCCATGGGTCAAATTCGGGATCAGTCCGTTCGGAGTGTGGCGCAATAAAACGGATGATCCGGAAGGTTCGGAGACAAAGGGAGGAACCACCAATTACGACCAGTTGTATGCCGACATCCTGAAATGGCAGAAAAATGGCTGGATCGATTATTGTCTTCCGCAGATTTACTGGCAGATTGGCCATCCTTCGGTCGATTTTATGACCCTGAGCAAGTGGTGGGCCGCACATGCTTACAACCGTGCCATGTACATTGGTCATGCAGTTTATAAGCTGGAAGCCAGTTCTGTGATTCCTGAATGGCGAGATCCGAACCAGCTGGTCAGGCAGATTGAGGCGGTGCGGCAAATTCCACCGCTAGGCGGAAGTGCTTTTTACAGCAGTAGTCATTTCAAGCGCGATTTAATGGGTTTCGAAAATTCACTTCAGGAGAAATTGTATAAGCATCCGGCGATTATTCCAACCATGTCGTGGATCGACAACCAGGCTCCGAAGACGCCAATCCGCTTCAGGAAAAGAGGCCATAAACTGAAATGGAATACCGGAAAAGATGAGCCTGAAATGGACAAAGCGGTCAGTTTCGTGATCTACCTAAACCCTGTTGGACAAAGGTTCAATCCAGAAAATTCCGAAAATATTTTCGCCATTACCCACGAAAAAATGACTGTTTTTAAGCCAAACTCGCGTAAATTACGAAGAAAATACGAAGTCCGGATTTCGGCACTGAATAGGCTTCACAATGAAAGTGAAATGAGTGAATTGAAAGTGATAAAACTATAAAAGCACCTTTGCAATGATTCGGAAAGTCGATTGTTTTTTTGTGTTCAGTAATGAAGAGGCCAGTCAGAAACTGGTTGATCAGTTCAGGGAATCGTCCTGTGTCAGTCGGGTTTATGTCCTTTCAAAGTTTCCTGTGAATCTTCAATATTGCCAGCAGGTTCTGGTTGAAGAAAGTTGTTCCTGTTCAACCATACGGCAGATTGCCAAATTGGTTCAGGCTGATTTTGCCTTTTTGGCTTTAGGCGAATCAATGCTTTATCTGGGTCAGGGTGCCGTGGAGCGAATGGTACAGGTGGCTGAAAACACCGATGCACCTATGGTTTATGCCGATTATTTTGAAAATTCAGAAGGAACCATTTCATCACACCCGCTTATTGATTATCAATTGGGTAGCCTACGCGATGATTTTAATTTCGGGCCGGTACGATTCTACCGGACGGAGGTTCTGAAAGCCTTCCGGTACGAAAATTATGAAACACTGAAATATGCCGGTTGTTATGCTTTGCGTTTGCGCGCCAGCCGGATGGGCGAACTGGTACATATTCCTGAATGTTTGGTTACCAAGATTGAAACGGATACCCGTTCGTCGGGCGAAAAACAATTCGATTATGTGAAAGCTTCGGCCCGTGAGCGCCAGCTTGAGATGGAACAGGTTTGTACCGCCCATTTGCGCGACATAGGAGCCTTGCTTTTAGCTCCATATCCTGAAACAGTATTGGCTCAACATTTTGAATATGAGGCAAGTGTCATTATCCCGGTCCGGAACCGGGTTTTAACCATCCGCGATGCCATTGTTTCGGTTTTGATCCAGAAAACTTCGTTCAGATTTAACCTGATTGTGGTCGACAATTATTCGACCGATGGAACTTCGGAGATCCTCAAGGAATATGCTTTGCAGGAAAAGCTGATTCATATTGTTCCTGAACGGAAAGACCTCGGAATTGGCGGTTGCTGGAACGAAGCCGTTTTTCATCCAGCCTGCGGAAAATTTGCCGTTCAGCTCGACAGCGACGATTTGTACCTGAATGAAAATACACTTCAGGCTATAGTCGATAAATTTTATGAAGAAAATTGCGCCATGGTGATCGGTAGTTACCGGATGACTAATTTCAATCTTGAAGAAATTCCTCCGGGCGTGATCGACCATCGCGAATGGACCGACGACAATGGTCCAAACAATGCGCTGCGAATTAATGGACTGGGTGCTCCACGCGCATTTTATACTCCGGTGCTTCGTGAAATCAGAGTGCCCAATGTGAGCTATGGTGAAGATTATGCGATGGGATTGGCCATTTCAGGAAAGTATAAGATTGGCCGAATCTACCAGCCCATCTATTTATGCCGCCGTTGGGACGATAATACCGACGCTTCGCTGAATGTGGCCAAACAAAATGCCAACGACCTGTATAAAGACCGCATCAGAACTTTCGAACTTCAGGCACGAATTCAACGCAACAAACGCGTCGATCCCGACAAAGCCTGGATGGGCGAAGATTAGCATTGCCTGAAAACTTGAACCCATCTCCAGGGAGCGATTCAACAAAACTGCCTTACTGGTTTTCAGTCAATACCGAAACTGAAATACTTTTCAATTCATATTTCTTCTCATGTATGAATCAATTTGATTGATTCGTGTTATTAATCTTTCGTTAATATGACAGTTATATGCCAATATTAATGATAAAATGAATATTAATAAGATGATATTTGCTCAAATAGTTTGTATAACTAATTATTCATTGTCAAAAAGATGCTGAGATGGAATTCAAATGTAAAAAGGCAGGCGATGAATGTTACGGAACCAAAGAGCTGGAATTGCTTTCTGACATCAGTCAGCGTTTGATTCAGAGCAAGGAATTGAAAAACGATTTGTCGGGAATCCTGGAAATGGTTGTGCGGTACCTCGATGCCGAGCGGAGTTTTCTGACCATTTTTAACCGCGAGTCGGAAAGTATTATGATCGAGGCTGCATATGGTTACAGCACGGCCCAGCAGGCGCGCGGCCGCTACAAACTGGGCGAAGGAGTCATTGGGCGGGTGGTCGAAATGGCACGTCCGGTGGTAATCGATAAGATATCTAGGTCAAGTTTATTCCTGAACCGTACCCAGCAAGAGCTCACCAAAGAGGGCCAGGAACTTTCGTTTATTTGCAACCCTATTTTCGAAGACAGAAAAGTCACCGGAACGCTCAGCGTCATCAGGGTGTACAATCCACATATTTTGTACGACGAAGACAATCGGCTTTTGTCGATCATCGGCACCATCATTGCTCGAAGCGTGCGAAGCCGTCAGGAACGTCTGGAAGAAATCGAAATCCTCAAGCAAAAAAATGTTCAGCTTCAGAACCAGCTTGAGAGAGATTTCAGGCCAGGAAATATCATCGGCAATTCAAGCAAAATGCGCGATGTATATTCGCTAGTGAGTATGGTTGCCGAAACGAATTCAACGGTGCTGATCCGTGGCGAGAGCGGGATCGGGAAGGAGCTGATTGCCGATTCCATCCATTTTTCGAGTCCGCGTGCCAAAAAAAATTTCATCAAGGTGAACTGCTCTGCTTTGCCTGATACGCTGATAGAAAGTGAATTATTCGGTCACGAAAAAGGGGCATTTACCGGTGCCGAAGCCCGAAGAAAAGGCAGGTTTGAATTGGCCGATGGAGGTACTATTTTTCTGGACGAAATTGGCGACATCCCGCTTTCGACCCAGGTGAAATTGCTGCGACTGATTCAGCAGCGCGAGTTTGAGCGTCTCGGCGGAACTGAAACCATCCAAATTGATGTCCGGATTATTTGCGCCACCAACCGAAATCTGGAAGAAATGATCCAGAACAATGCGTTTCGCGAAGATTTATACTACCGCATCGATGTGTTCCCGATTTTTGTGCCGCCTTTGCGCGACCGACGCAACGACATTCCTTCGCTGGTCGATCATTTTATCGAGAAATTTAATATGCGGAACAATGCCAAAATCATCCGGATTACCACCTCAGCCCTGAATATGCTGATGGTTTACCGCTGGCCGGGCAACATCCGAGAACTTGAAAATTGCATCGAGCGGGCCTGTATTCTGAGCAAAGACAAAGTGATTCACAGTTACGATTTACCCCCATCGCTGCAAACCGCAGATTCGACCAATACCAAGTCTTCAGGAGGATTGACATACACTGTTGAACAGGTTGAAAAGCAACTGATCCGTGAAGCATTGGTTAGCTCGAAAGGAAACATTACCAAAGCTGCCGATGAGCTGAAAGTAACCGAACGCATGCTCGGCATCCGCCTGAAAAAATATGAAATCGATGCCTGGCGGTTTAAGGTGTAAGGACAGAAGGATTGAATTACTGAAGGACTGATACAATCCCGAAGGGATTAAATGTTATTCACCGGCGGTGAAACCGTCGGATTAAGAGAAATTTTGGGTTAATGGACAAAAAGAATGGTGAAAACCTCTGTAATCCTTTATTGGTATAGCTTTGCGAGAAATCAAAAATATGAATAAAAAAAGTGCTTTTATTGTGGTTCAAAAATAACGCTCAAATACGGTAAAATTGA